>JBJOPG010000243.1:0-7120 GCA_046050865.1 Cyanobacteriota bacterium | reverse complement strand
TGTCGCCATTTGAATGGTTGTTTTGAGTTCATTTACAGTTGGGATTATCTAGTAACTAAATACTACTACATGAAAGCTTCCATTTTTTGCAACACTACCTGAAGAAGTCTATTGGTTATCTTGATTTTGAGCTTTCTGACTAGTTTATCTAAAATCGGGTTTTACTCAACTGAAAACCGCTGTAATTGATGACACACCCTAAGTTAGGTGAACTAGATAAATTAGAAATTTTCTAATTATGACTTGTTGATAAAGATTAAGATATACTTAGGGAAGGCACAACCTAAAAATGTTGAACACAAAGCAAGCACTTATACAAGATAAATTTTTTAAGAACCTTAACAAGATTAATAAATTGAAAAGCTTTTGATGCATTGCTTTAAACATTCGAATGATTAGTTAAAAATAGAAAATTCGTGAACTTGCCAATGTTAATACCAAAACTAAAAAAAACCTCTCTACAACAAAAGGTTCAATGGATTACTGATCCTGTAAGCTATATGGATAATGCGGTTAAGCAAGGTCCATCTATGTTCGTTGCTGATGTCGCTGGTTCTGATGGTTATGTTTTTGTTCATCATCCTGAAGCGATTCAACAAATGATGACCACTAGTCGTCATTTGTTTTTTGCTTCTGGCGAACAGAATAGTTATTTGAAGCCCCTAGTGGGGGAAAACTCAATGCTTTTGATCGAAGGTGATCGGCATAAACAACGACGCAAATTACTTCTTCCTCCTTTTCATGGAGAAAGAATGCAAACTTATGGGCGGTTAATCACAGATTTAACTAATAAAGTTGTCAGCAAACTACCCACAAATAAAGTTTTCACTGCCAAAAAAGTAGCCAATGATATTTTCTTCCAAGTAATTTTAGAAGCAATATATGGACTACAAGACGATAAGCGCTCTGAAAAATTAAAAAACCGCATCACTAAGTTAGCCAATCTTTTTGAGTCCAATTTAATGTCAGCATGTGTTCTTTTTCCCTGGCTACAAAAAGATTTAGGTCCTTGGAGTCCTTGGGGTAATGTGCTAAGTCAGCAAAAAATAATCGATCAGTCAATTTATGCTGAAATTACTGCGAGAAGAAGCGAAAACAATACTGAGCGTCAAGACATATTGTCTTTAATGATGTCTGCTCGCGATGAAGAAGACAAAGCACTTAGCGATCTCGAACTACGAGACGAGTTAATGACCCTAATGGTTTCGGGCCAAGAATCCACATCAGCAATGATTAGCTGGGCATTATATTGGGTTCATCGTGAGCCTAGAGTAAAAGAAAAACTATTAGCGGAAATTAATAGTTTAGGGAAATCTCCTGAGCCAATGGCGATCGCCAAACTACCTTATTTAGACGCTGTCTGCAAAGAAACTCTCCGCATCTATCCTGCAATTATATTAACTTTCCCAAGAGTAGTAAAAGAACCCATGGAATTAATAGGGCATAAGCTAGAGACAGGACAGGTATTAAGGTGTTGCATTTATTTACTTCATCAACGAGAAGATATCTATTCTGAACCCAGACAATTTAAACCAGAACGGTTTCTCGAAAAACAGTTTTCGCCTTACGAATTCTTTTCTTTTGGGGGTGGGCAACGACGTTGTATTGGAGAGGCTTTGGCTCAGCTATCAATGAAACTAGTATTAGCAACTATACTTTCTAACTACAAATTAGCCTTAAAGAGTGATCACCCTGAATCTACAGGTCGTCATGGCGTTACCTTGGGTCCTGCAACTGGAGTTAAAATGATCTTTAATTAACAGTTTATTAAAATCTATGATCCTCATTGTGAAATACTCGAATGAGTTAAAATGTTTGTGAAATCAAAAAAAATCTGGTTATAGACGGCAGTTGGTCAACTTCAAGCAAGGAATTTTCAACTGGATTTTCGGCACTTACAGTGCTGAATTATTCCGTTTTTTGTGTATAACCGCAGTGACTTAGCAGTGCTACATACATATAAAATTACTGAAATATTCAATTTGATTGTTACTTTACCAACTCAAATTTTAGGATGTACCTGTTCTCCAGTAAATCATCCCACAGGAATGTAAAATTCTTTTTTAACGACTTCTATCTAATGTAAAGTAACTAAACAATGACAAACACTCAAACTTTTAATTCTTGGATAGCGTACTCCAAACCTAGTTTTGATGCCAAGCTACGGTTGTTTTGTTTTCCTTATGCAGGAGGTGGGGCCTCAATTTTTCGCTCATGGTCAAGAAGCTTGACATCTGATGTTGAAATTTGTCCAATTGAACTACCAGGACGAGGATCTCGACTGATAGAACATCCTTTTACACAACTCGAACCTCTTGTTGAAAAACTTTCTCATGCTTTACTTCCCTATCTAGATAAACCGTTTGCTTTTTTTGGTCACAGTATGGGTGGACTCATTAGCTTTGAAACAGCTCACTTACTGCAAAAGAATTTTAATTTAAGTCCAGTATATTTGTTCATGTCTGGTTGTCCTGCTCCCAAAAATCTATTTACTCAATTCTCTAAATTATCGATACATCATCTTCCTGAATCAGAATTTATAAGTGCGCTACGTAACCTTAATGGCATACCAAAAGCTGCGCTCGAAAATGCTCAATTCAGAAAGCTATTTCTACCTATTTTGCGAGCAGATTTTGCTCTTATGGAGACTCACGTTCACACTCCAAAACCCCGCTTTAATTGTCCAATTACTGTTTTAGGAGGTTTACAAGATTATGCAATTAGTAGTTATGATAATTTAGAAGCCTGGCGAGAGCAGACTAATGCTGCTTTTTCAATACAAATGTTTGAAGGCGATCATTTTTTTGTTCGTTCGGCTCGCTCGCTTTTGCTTCAGTTTCTCGATCAAGAATTACGCACGATTGCTAACAGAATGAATTAGAGCTGTAAATTACAGTTAGAGGAAAAAAATAGAGGAATGAAGGAAAAATCAGTTACAAAATCTGCCTTAGTTACAGGTGCTTCTCGTGGTATTGGAAAATCCATCGTTTTAAAGCTAGCACAAGATGGTTTTGATATTGTCTTTTGCTACAGGCAAGCTGGCACATCAGCGCAACAAGTGAAAGACGAGATTGAAAAATTAGGTCGTCGTGTTTATATGCAGCAGTGCGATATTTGTAATTTTAATGATACTCAGAACTTTATTAAAATTGCTGAGGAGAAGCTAGGTCCACTTAAAGTCATCGTAAATAATGCTGGAATCATAAAAGACCAACCACTAGTTCTTATGAATCAAAAAAACTGGCAAGATGTTATTGATACAAATTTAAATGGTGTGTTTAATATATGTCGAGCGGCAGTTTTTAATCTAATTAAACGAAAAGATGGTTGTATTATCAACATTTCATCTGTCGCTGGCGTTTATGGTAATCCGTCTCAAACAAATTATTCAGCTTCAAAAGCAGGTGTGAATATTTTTTCCAAAACCCTTGCTAAAGAAGTAGGTTCTTATGGAATTCGTGTTAATGTGGTAGCTCCTGGTTTTATCAATACTGATATGACAGAAGGAGTTAATTCAAAAATGCTAGACAAAGTCATGTCTAGCATACCTCTCAATCGTGTAGGTGAAGCTGACGAAGTTGCTGAACTTGTGTCTTTTCTTGCCTCTGATCGAGCCAAGTATATTACGGGTCAGATTATTCAAATAGACGGGGGAATTGTTCTGTAATATCAAGTCGGGATGCAAAGTTAAACCCCATCTAGTTTTCAAACTAGAGTTTTGTGCAAAGAGGCAATAGAGTAAAGAAAAGACGTTATCAATCAAACTAATGTAGAAGGTAAAGTATGAAGTCTGGAATCAAAGCAGAAAGATTGAGACAAGAGGCACTAAAGGCCGAACATCCTCGAACGAGATAAAGATTGATGGCATTGTACGAAATTAGTGAGGAGAGAAGCAAAAGCGCAACTTAGAAACTAGAATTATATTTGTGCTAATTGGCAAAGATAATTTATAGACTATTATCAAACACACAAAGGTTGCTCTGATCAAATTATTATCAATATAAATTATAGTTAGAGATAGCCAATTGACCTTTATCAACCCGTAATTTACTACAAAAATTGTAATATCAGTAATGGTTAAACCCCTTAAAGACTATGCTGCTCCTCTAAAAGCTTTTGATAGAGTTGTTAAAATGGACGAAAGCGGAATCATAACTCAAAAATTAATATCAATAAGTGAACCTTTTTTTTTAGGTCATTATCCCGATAATCCAGTTTATCCAGGTGTTTTTATTATTGAAAGTGTTCAACAAACCGTTAAACACTATGCAGCTAAACACTATGGTCTGGCAAGACTTGTAGAAATTGTATCAGTAAGATTTCTCAAACCAGTACTACCTGGACATCTACTAGAAACTCGATGTGATTGTATTTGGCAACCAGATAATCGCTGTCTTAAAGTCAAAGCTATTTGTTATAGCCATGATAGTAAGGTTGCTGAACTAAAAATTAACTTTTGCATTGATAAAGAATTATGATTGACCAAGTTAAGCTCAAAAACATTCTTCCTCATCGTTTTCCTATGTTACTTATAGATGAAGTAAGTTTAATAGAACCAGGCAATAAAATTTTAGCTATCAAAAACGTATCTTGTAATGAATCCTGTTTTTCAGAAATTTTGGATACAGCAGAAGCTAGTGCATATGCATATCCGTGTTCGTTGATTATTGAGTCATTTGGTCAAGCAGCAGCAGTTCTTTACAGCTTATCAGTGTCCCAAAAAGAAGAAAATCTTGATGATAGTGTAATGTTACTGGGATCAATGGCCAAAATTTCTTTTTGTGGTGAAGTTTTTCCAGGAGGGACTTTGGAACATCATATTGTATTAGACAAACTTTTTGACAATACAGCCATTTGTAGTGGTGAAATTTTATCTGACAATAAGCTAGTTGCGAGATCCGAACGAATAGTGATTTTACAGAGACCAGCTGAGATTCTTTTTTCTGGTTCTAACTAAAAAGCTACCTCTAAATCTTTTAGCTTAGTACGGGACAAAACTTGAAAGGAAAGACCAAAAAAGGGTTTTATGAAAAGTAACTAAACTCAAACATAAAGCCCTATGGATAATATTAGCTTGATTCGAGCAACCTTAAAGCCACATCTAAAGTGGCATGGAGCAAGACTAAGTTTTCTAGCGTTATTTCTGATTTCTTTATTCAGGGTCAAGACAGTAAATTTAGCAGAATTGTCAACAGGGTTTATGGGAAACGCAAAAATAGTTATTTAGGTGATGGGCAGCATGAACTTCAGGCTCGAATTGTTTTTGCTCATCTCAAAATCGGTCAGTCAGAATTACTTAAGAGACATAACAGAGGAAAACGAAATTTGATGAACGAAAATTTCAAAACTAGAAATTACAAGTTGTTAGTTCTTTCTGCGAAAACACAAAATGCACTGAAAGATTTAGTTGGTTATTACAAGGACTATTTGGCTAACCAACCAGACTCAAATTTAGAAGAAATCTGTTTTAAGGCTAGTACTATGCAATCACACCTTCAACATCGGTTAAGCGTGATAGGCACTTCAACTATTGAATTATCCAGAAAGTTGGAAAATCTCTTAAATGGGGAAAAAGAAACGGATATATTTAAGGGACAGGCAAACAATATGAATAATCATAAAGTAGCTTTCTTATTTACTGGTCAAGGTTCGCAGTATGTTGGGATGGGACGTCAACTTTACAATACTCACCCTAGCTTTCGTAAAATTTTCGACCGATGCGATCAAATTTTGAGCACTTATCTTGACAAGCCTCTGCTAGAAGTTTTGTATTCGGGAACAGGAGAGAATCCTCTTCTAAATGAGACGGCCTATACACAGCCCGCGTTATTTGTCTTGGAATATGCTCTTTTTCAGTTATGGAATTCCTGGGGTATAAAACCAACTGTTGTTATGGGCCATAGTGTAGGAGAATATGCTGCCGCTTGTGCGGCGGGCATCTTTAGTTTAGAGGATGCTTTGAAGCTAATCAGCGCAAGAGGACGTTTAATGCAAGCTTTACCGAAAGATGGAAAAATGGTGTCAGTTTTAGCCACTCAACAAAAAGTTAAAGCTGTAATCAAATCTTGTGCTAAACAAGTTTCTTTGGCTGCAATTAACGGACCAGATAGTATTGTTATTTCTGGACCTTGTCAGGTTATAGATAAAGTTGTATCAGCTCTAGAAGATGAAAATATTAAAACCAAAACTTTGAAAGTATCTCATGCTTTTCATTCCTCTTCAATGGAGCCAATTCTTGCTGAATTTGAGCAAGTTGCCCAAGAGGTAACTTATTTCCAGCCTCATACTAACCTAATATCTAATGTTACTGGGCAAATGGCAACTAAAGAGATAGCAACACCTCAATATTGGTGTCGTCATGTCAGGCAACCAGTCGAATTTGCTGCTGGTATGGAGAAAATGCGTCATCATAAATATCAAATTTTTGTTGAAATTGGTCCAAATCCCATCTTGATAGCAATGGGACGTCAATGCTGGCCAGATGGAGTAAAGGCTGGGCTATGGCTGCCTAGTTTACGCAAAGGCAAACCAGAATGGCAACAACTATTAAGCAGCCTAGGTGAACTATATGCATACGGGATACAAGTAGACTGGTCTTCGGTCAGCAATTATCACTTTCAAAAAATTTCCAAGAAAAAAAGTAATGTTAGCGATTGAAAGTCGCGAATAAAGAACAGCGAAAATTATAATGAATGGGGTGGATTAGATGGTAGTGTTGCAAAAAACTCAAAACAACCATTCAAATGGCGACACTTTCAAGGGGAAATTATTTTACTCAATGTTAGATGGTATCTTCGTTATCCATTGAGCTACCGTAATTTAGCCGAGATGATGGTAGAAAGAGGATTATCGATAGATCACAGCACTATATACTGGTGGGTGATTGCTTACTCAACTGAAATAAATCAGCGTTGTCGAAAACATTTACGTCCGACCAGCGACTCTTGGAGAGTAGATGAAACCTATGTTAAGGTCAAAGGACAAAAGAGTTATTGCTAGTCAACACTTTCGCAACTTTTGGAGTGCCAAACGCACCATTGCTGGTTATGAATCTATGAATATGATCCGCAAAGGTCAAATCAAAAATGTCAAACAAGATGATGTTTTCAGTCAAAATAAG
>JBJOPG010000242.1:0-6840 GCA_046050865.1 Cyanobacteriota bacterium | reverse complement strand
TTCGACTCCATCCCGAACTCGATTGTGAAACGCTGTTGCGGCCAAGATACTTGGGGGGTAGCCCCCTGGGAAAATAGCTCAGTGCCAGGTTCCTTTTTTTCTTAATAAATATAAACTCCTTGTTTGATTAATCAAGCAAGGGGTTTACTAGTTTTGGGATACAAATAAATTTATGACGTCGAGGAAACGGTTTGACGTTTAAACATTTCCTTGAGTACCAGAGCTGGATCTACATAGCCCCCATTGTACTTAAGAACCCAGTGTAAATGAGGTCCCGTAGTGCGCCCACTCATGCCAATGCGACCAATTCTTGCCCCTGCGGGAATTGATTGACCAAGAGTGAGCTGAATGCCTCCTTCTCGATCAATCAGGACACTGCCATTACGAGAATCATTCACATAGCCCTCCATGTGGCAATAAACATGTTGCCATTCTCCAGACTGAATTGTGATTGATGTGCCACAGGCAGTATTATCAGATACGTCAGTAACTTTTCCGCTCCACCAACTGCGGATATAGCTGCCACGAGGAGCTGCCATATCTAATCCATTGTGAAATTGGCGCTCACCAGTCACGGGTGAGGTACGATAGCCAAAAGGGGACGTATAAGATTGAAAGTTCTCTACAGGGAAAGAGCCGTTTGCCCAAACTGCGGAAACATTTTGAGAGATCAAGTGATTTCCAGTTATATCTGATGCCCGTAATGGGATATTTCCCCAGCTATTAATGCTTACGGTAATTAGAAAAGTCGCAGCGATAATGGCTGACCAGCGACTCCATTGGATTCTAAATCTATAGGTCATTGTATGGGGTAGTTCAATTTAATATAACAATTGATGTTTAACAGGTCTAATTTGGTTGCATTAGTTCTGTTGATGGAATTTCAATATAGATAGAATGCTTCTTTGTCTAAAGTTAAGCAAAAAATAAATAATTTTCCAGTAATAGTCAGCAAGAGTAAATAAATAAGATTAATGAATACTAAATATCCTTAATATCCCTATCAAATATACTGTTAAAATTTATGACTAGCAAGATAAAACTAAGTATTTATACTGGAAAGTATCATAGCTTTTAATGAAGTACTGTTTATTAAAGTTTTTGAGAAGAAGTGGATAATTTTCCAAGCGAACAAACATACGTTAGGCAGTTAAAATACTATGCAAATTAACATTATTCCTTTTTCCTTTGAAATAGATTCGGCGAGCTTTGCGGGTAGTTGTATTTGGTCTTTAGCCCTTTATGTAGGTCTGGATTCCAGTAAAACTTGGATTGCTTATCAATTAGAAAGGTGGTTTAATTTCGCAGAAGGATGGTTATATACCTCAACAGAGGAATTTGAAGAGACTCGTTCCGCTAGAGAAGCGCAAAATGCTTTTTATGCCTCGGTATTTAGCATTATTCCTTTTTTAGTGGCAGGGACTATAGCCAATTGGGCTACTAATATTAGCTTTGGTGGGAGTAGTTGGGCGATCGCTCTAGGAGTTATGACTTGTATTATCTGCGGACTGTTTGCTCTGGCGAATCAAGACCAGAATGATCAAAACAAGGACGAGGACTGAGATTCTAATTTTTTAGAAGTTTTTTCCTCAATCCTCCAGCCTGAATTTACTTTGTCAGTTTATTCGTATAGCCAAGATTTTCTAACGGGTTCCCAATTTACTAATTCTGATTCATTAAACCAGAGGGCAACTTCTGCGATCGCCGTTTCAGGAGCATCAGAGCCATGAATCAAGTTACGTCCAATACTTACGCCAAGATCGCCGCGAATTGAACCAGGGGCAGCAGAAACAGGGTTCGTTGCACCAATAATGTTTCTGGCAGCAGCAATTACGTCTTCTCCTTCCCATACCATGGCAATCACTGGAGCGGAGATAATAAAATCAACTAAACCTTTGAAAAAAGGTCTTTCTTTGTGAACATCATAGTGTTTTTCCGCTAGTTCACGGGAAACTTGCATCATTTTCATTCCTACCATGGTAAATCCCTTGGATTCAAAACGGTGAATGATGTCTCCCGTAAGATGACGCTGCACGCCATCAGGCTTGATCATAATAAAAGTGCGTTCCATAATCTCCTCAATAATTGGTTACAAAAAGTCACAAGATTTAGAGTAACCTAGATTCGCCTTGTTTGAACCTGTGATTTAACTAGATTGTGATTCGCGATAACGTTCCAGGGCAAGTTTGATCAGGCTATCTATGAGTTCGGGAAATGGAACTCCGCTATGAGACCACAGTTGAGGGTACATACTGGTAGACGTAAAGCCTGGTAGGGTATTGATTTCGTTGATTAAGATTTCTCCTGTAGCTTCCACATAAAAAAAATCTACTCGGGATAATCCAGCAGCATCAACTGCCATGAATGCTCTGATTGCCATCTCTTGAATGCGATCGCCAATTTCTGGAGGGAGATTAGCGGGAATATGCATTTGAGCAGCCCCTTCTGTATATTTAGTCTCATAGTCGTAGAAATCGCTATCAAAGGTAATTTCTCCCACCACCGAAACCCTGGGCTGATCGTTACCTAAGACGGCACACTCAACTTCTCTGGCATTGACTCCTGCTTCAACTACAATACGGCGATCATAACTAGCAGCATTATCTAAAGCAGTTTCTAATTCAGCGCGCGATCGCACTTTGGCAATACCCACTGACGAACCTAGATTCGCGGGTTTGACAAAACAGGGATAGCCCAACTTGGCTTCAATATCATCACAAAGTTTAGGGAACACACAAGGGTTGGAATATATCTGGGATCTATTGACGGCTACATAATCTACCTGGGGCAATCCCGCTTGGGTAAAGGCCATTTTCATCGCAATCTTATCCATCCCCAAAGCCGAACCCAGTACCCCAGAACCGACAAAAGGAACCTTCATCAGACTAAGCAAACCCTGCACCGTGCCATCCTCTCCATTTGGGCCATGTAAGATGGGAAACCAGACATCAATCTCTGAATAGCTGCTCTGCCCTACGGGTGCAAGAGAAGAAAAGCCTGTGGTTGTTAGCTGACTGCTTTTTTCCTGCGCCACAGCTGCTTCTTCAAGCAACAAGGGTTTTCCAGAAGTTAATACTTCTTGGGCGAGGTTACTCGGTTGCCAAGTGCCAGTTTTATCGATATATACAGGCAGAATATCGTATTTATGTTTATTGTCCCCTTGTTCTAATGCCGAGGCGATCGCTCTAGCAGAGGTAATAGAAACCTCATGTTCTCCCGAACAACCACCAAATAGTAAACCGACTTTTTGCTTCACCATGCTTATATCCCCAAAATCTCACCAGTAATGCTACATCATCTTGCAGATTTTGGTTAGAGAAATCATCGGGGGGTAACAACCCCGTAGCCGTAAGCAATATAATTTCTAATAGAATTGGTTTATCAATGTATGCGATCGCAGATGCGGGATTAATAGTATTTTCCCAAAGGCTAGAGAGTATTTATTTATTGAGTTTCTCAATAACCTATGGAAATAGGATGAAATAGTAACAATGAGTTTGTTATCCAACTTACAGTTGATGAGTCAGTACAATCAGTGGATGAATCAGAAGATTTATCAAATTGCTCAACAATTGGGTAATGATAAAATTCAACAAGAACAAGGCGCATTCTTTAGCTCAATTTTCGACACCCTCAATCATATTTATGTAGCAGATATTATTTGGTTGAGACGGTTTGCTCAACATGCTAAACAATATCCTAGTCTTGATAAATTACCAGAATTGGCGAGCTATACAGTGCTAAATCAAACTGTAGCTGATAATATAAAAACTCTAAATAAATTAAGACAAGAGCTAGACAATATCATTATTAATTGGTGTCAAGAAATAGACTCTCAGGACTTAGAATATCAGCTATCGTACACCGATACTAAAGGAAATGCTTATCAGAAAAACTTTGGTCAATTAATACATCATTTTTTCAATCATCAAACCCACCATCGCGGACAAGCTTCTACTTTAATTAGCCAACAAGGACTAGACGTGGGAGTTACAGATTTACTTAAAATTATTCCTGAGCAGCAAGACGTAAGAAAATCCTATCCAGATTCAGTTTGACGAATTAGATACTGTTCACGGTTAAATTCATTTTGCTCTTCGGTTAGGACACTGTAATTATCAATTGGCGGTCGCATATCCCACTGAGTTTCGGCAAACATCAACAAGTTAGCAGTCATCACCAATCCTGTAGCCAGAAATTGCCAGCCAGTGAACACAGGTAAGATAACAATGCCTAGAAGATGAAATAATCCTGCGATGATAAAGGCACGCGATCGCAATCCTAACCCCGTACAAAAATAACCTACCGCACTTAAACCAAGCCACAAAGGGCATAGATACATCAAAATCGTTCCTGAGCCATAATAAATGCCGAAATCAGTAATCACCACGCCACATAACATCAGAACTATCCAGGTAAACAGTACCCACTGTAGCCGTTCAACTTTGACCCAAAAATACGTCAAAATAGTCATCCCTACGGTACCAGCTACTGTCAATCCAGACCAAACAGTCGCTTGAAATACCCAATTAACTGGCGCAAACTGAGCCGTAAAAAAAATTACCGCCGTAATTAAACCCCAAAATACAAAAACTTGATCAATCCTCGTGTAAATGCTATTCAACAAAGTCCTATTGTTAATTTGCAACTTTAATTTCAATAGTCCTTGGCGATCCTGAAAATCTAGAGCGTGTTGTTTGCGACGAATAATTGGCTCGCTAGAGTTAAACAAAGGTATTAAATTAATCGGATTAAGGGACAAACTTTTTTATGTTTATTTATTTTGCTTAATAATTATATGTAAATCTCTAACAAGAGACAATATGACAATATATTGATTGCTTAAACTAACATCTGAGTGGCAGTCCAAATTGTCCAACCGTCTAAGAGCCACAAAACCATAGTGCAGACAAAGAGAATTAAATACATCCAGGGTTGAGATAGAGGACGAATATCACCGGTGTCAATACCCGTTTTTTCCGTGATCAAGCCGACCATTTTATTAAATCCAGCGATTCGCATGGGCAGTAGATAAGCCTTTTCCGCCTTAGCAGAGGTAAAGTAATAAACCAATCCCCCCTGTCCTGTGGTGCGCATTTTCAGGCGATCAATCTCTTGCCAAGACAAAGACCAACCTGAACGAAAAAACCTGGGCACCCAATTAGGATAAGCGACTTGAATTTGCTCGTCATCTAAAATCACCTTTTCACTGAGGGCACCATAAACAGCGATCGCCCCTAAAGCAATGGCAATCCACAACAGCCATGAGGGGACAGGAGCAGCAGTAAAATCCGCTAAAAAAGGCAACGGTACTGTTAAACCAATATAAAGAGATAAAAGCGTGATGCGGATCAGAGGAGATATTCTAAAGATGTTCATTTTGGTTATAAGTTACTGAATAATCGGCTAAAAAACAGGTGAGAAGATTAATGTCGTGCTGCAATAAAACTTGGCGTAAGTTAGTACCATCCTCGCAAGTAAGGGTTTTTCCTTGTACAGTTACGATAGGCATAAAAAATTTCAGGCTTGGACAATTTAAATATTTGTCTTTAAGTAACTTAACATTTGTTAATGATGGTTGCACCAATTGACTCCATGAAGCAAAAACCAGTAATTCAGGTTTATGACACCACCCTTAGAGATGGTTCCCAAGGAGAGGGGATTTGTTTATCCTTAGACGATAAGCTCAAAATTGCCCGACAGCTTGACAGCATGGGAGTTCCTTTTATCGAAGGGGGGTGGCCTGGGGCAAATCCGAAAGATGTTCAGTTTTTCTGGAGACTCAAAGAAGAACCGCTACAAAACTCGCAAATCGTGGCGTTTTGCTCTACTCGTCGCCCCCAGATAGCGGTGGCAGATGATCCCATGCTCCAGGCGATCTTGGCGGCGGGAACTCACTGGGTGACAATTTTTGGCAAGTCTTGGGATCTTCATGTAGAGGAAACCCTGAAAACCACCCTCGAAGAAAATTTGCGAATGATCCGCGAGACCATTGAATATTTAATAATTCAGGGTAGAAAGGTGGTCTATGATGCGGAACATTGGTTTGATGGCTATAAACACAATCCTGAATACGCAATACTTACCCTCAGAACAGCTTTAGCCGCAGGAGTAGAATGGCTAGCATTGTGTGATACCAATGGTGGCACCTTGCCCCACGAAATAACTCAGATTGTGGAAGAGGTGATCGAAGCCATCCCAGAGATTGCAGGAAAGTTAGGTATCCATACTCATAATGATGGGGGGACAGCGGTCGCCAATGCGATCGCCGCAGTCATGTCAGGAGCGACTATGATCCAGGGAACCATCAATGGTTATGGTGAAAGATGCGGGAACGCCAACCTTTGTACCCTAATTCCCAATCTCCAACTCAAGTTAGGTTACTCCTGTTTAGGACAGCAAGAACTGGGGGATTTAACCCTGACCAGCCGTTTAATTAGCGAAATTGTGAATTTAGCCCCTGATGATCGTGCACCTTTTGTGGGACGCTCGGCATTTGCTCATAAAGCGGGAGTTCATGTATCTGCTGTGGAGAAAAATCCTCTAACCTATGAGCATATCCAGCCAGAATTAATTGGTAACCAACGGCGCATTGTTATTTCTGACCAGTCAGGACTCAGCAATGTCTTACATTATGCCGCCAAGTTTGGGATTAACTTGAGCAAGCAAGATGTTACTTGTCGTCAGATTCTCGACCAACTCAAAATCCTGGAAAATAAAGGCTATCAATTTGAGGCGGCGGAAGCCAGTTTTGAACTACTAATGCGCTCAATCCTGGCTCCTGGCAAGCAATTATTTTTACTGAAAGGTTTTCAGGTCCACTGTAATATTCAACAAGAA
>JBJOPG010000241.1:0-10389 GCA_046050865.1 Cyanobacteriota bacterium | reverse complement strand
GATCATGAACTTACCTCTAGGAAAAATAATTCCTGGTAATGCAGCCGATCTAATTATTTTCCCTGCTCGTTACTTTAGTGAATTATTAGCGAGATCGCAACATGAGCGGATTGTGATCCGTCAAGGTAAAAAAATCAATTCAGATTTGCCTGATTATCGTGAACTAGATGATTTAATTCCTCGTTAACAACTATGCCTCAGACAGATCTAAAACCTCTTGATAGTTACCATTGGGAGAACATCCGTTTAATTGCCACAGATATGGATGGGACTCTGACCCAAGGAAATAAGTTTGATGCTAAATTGCTGCAAGTCCTAACTAAGTTGTCGGCAGCGGGAATTAATGTCCTCATTACCACAGGCAGATCTGCCGGATGGGTACAGGCGATCGCCACTTATTTACCTGTGGTCGGTGCGATCGCTGAAAATGGTGGTTTAGTCTACTGGAATCACAATCCACAGCCCCACTTAATTAGCGAGATCGATATTCTTCACCATCGTCGGGAATTACAAAGAATCTTTCTGCTACTCCAAGACAAATTTCCCCACCTCCAAGAATCCGTTGATAATCCCTTTCGGATGACCGACTGGACATTTGATGTTGCCAACTTGAGTCCGATTGAACTAGAGCAAATCGAACTGGTCTGTCAGTCCCAAGGTTATGGTTTTACCTACAGTACAATTCAGTGTCATATCAAACCAAGTTACCAGGATAAAGCCTATGGCTTAAACAAAATTATCTCGCAACACTTTGCCCATCTAAAACCATCAGAAATCGTCACTGTGGGGGATAGTCCTAATGACGAATCGATGTTTAACCAGGCAGAGTTTCCCTTGTCGGTGGGGGTGGCTAATGTAGTTGAATATCGCGATCGCCTCAAGTATTTGCCTGCTTATGTGACGAAGGAAGCTGAAGGAGCTGGATTTTGTGAATTAGCAGCATTAATGTAGCTTATCTGGTATCAACACCACCCTAGTTTTACTTCCCTTCCCAAATACCGTCGCTTGATTACTGTTGTGCGGCTAACTGTAAAATACTTTAGATAATTCCCTCTGGACAGGATAGCACTATATCCTAGAATCAGTTTATAAATCCCCTGAATGAAAAGCTCAAGCTGGCGTAATCAATTCGATCTTCCTCCTATATTTTGGTTAATTGCTTTAATCGCTTTGATCAATGCCATTAGTTTTACGATTATCATTCCCCTGCTCTATCCCTATGCCAAACAGTTTGGCTTAAACGATTTCCAAGCAAGTCTCCTCACCACCGCTTTTGCTCTGGCGCAGTTTTTTGGTACCCCTGTCTTGGGAAAGTTATCAGATCGCCTTGGGCGCAAGTACATTTTGGTCTTTAGTCTCGCGGGAACCATGGTCGCAAATCTTGTAGCGGCAGTAGCAGCTGTAGCTTGGTTACTTTATGCAGCCAGAATGTTTGATGGTTTGACAGGAGGCAATACCTCCGTGGCGAGTGCGGTGATTAGCGATATTACCACCCCAGAACAGCGTCCGAAAGCTTTTGGGATCTTTGGAGCAACCTTTCGTTTGGGATTTGTAATTGGGCCAGTGCTCAGTTATTTTGCCCTCCAGTTGCCGACTTTGCCTGGGGTTACTTCTTTAGGGATGAGCTTTCTGGTTAGTGCGGCGATCGCTGCTTTAGCTGCCTTATTAACTCTGTTGTTTCTCCCCGAAACCAAGACTGCTAGTCAGGAAAAATTTAAATTACGCTGGGACGATTTTGCTTTTGGCAAGATCGCGAAATCAGCAACTAGACCCAAACTAGGAAATTTGTTTATTCTCACCTTTCTCAGCGGTAGTACGTTCACCATTTTCACCTTTGCCTTTCAACCCTTTTTTCTCAAAGTATTACATCAGGATGAGAAGGGATTGGCAATTATGTTTGCCTTGGTAGGGATCTTGGGCTTTATCTCCCAAATATTCGCCCTAGAGCCGTTAAGTAATAAGTTTAATTTGATCGATATCATTGCGGTTTCCATGGCACTGCGGGGGATAACTTTTTTACTGATGCCCGCTTTTCCTACCTATGGTGCATTTGTCCTGATTCTGGTGGTCTTTGGGATAGTCAATTCTTTCCCCATGCCCTTAATTGATACGGTGCTATCCCTGAATACCAATAACCAGGAGCAAGGAGAGGTTTTAGGGATTAATTCTTCTTATCTGAGTATGTCCAACGCCATTGGGCCTGTAATTTCAGGTTTGCTGGTCAGTTTAAATTACACTGCTCCTCTTTGGATTACTGGAGTTTTAACCGTCTTGGTGGGAGGCTTTGCCTTTAATCTCAAGCCCCAGTTTAAGTGTCAAAAATAAATGTCATAAAACAATTGAGTTAAATAACGTCTGATGTGAATTAGCTTCGTTTCGATGAACTAGTCCGTAGCTTCTAGCTTCTAGCTTCTAGCTTTTTTGGTAATGAGCTGTTGCCCCGACAGTTAAAATCCAAAATTTTGGGACTCCAATTCTAAAGGTGAAGATTGCTCAGTGAATAATGTCTGAAGAGCGATCGCCTGAGCTTGCTCCATTTGTCCATAGGTGAACACCCAGGGTAGATTTACACCCATCACACCCATAATGGTTTTGAACCACTCTAGGACGTAGGGGCTGCCGTAAATTACGATTCCTGTTACTTGTTCTTTAGCTAGCAATTCTTGATATATTGACTTGGTTTTGCTGGTTAAACCGGCATTGCCACGAAAGGGGTTGCCCCGAATAAATATCTGGAGCAGAGTAGGACGGGAATCAAGAAGAATACAGTCGAGGGTATTGCTATCAACTAGTTGCCTTTGGTAGTTATATTTTTGCGGAATTGCGATCGCTGGAGAATTAAGATCTAAGTAGGTTGTATTTAAGACATCATCCACCACGATTAAATTACGTCCTTGATCAGGCTCTATTTTCAGTTGTCTTGCACTACATTGCAGGGAATGTTGTAGGGAATCTTGCAAGATGGAATCGACCGTAGATCTAGCGTGATCGCTGGACAATTTATTAGTTAATTCGGTATCTATAGTTGCAGAATTTATAGTTGCAGCCACAGTGGAATGGTCAAAGATACGCTGTTTAGCCAGCCAAATCCGTGCTAAAGACTCTTGAATTCTAGATTCCTGAATGCGTCCTGTTTGCACTGCGTCATAAATAGAGGCGATCGCCACTTCTGGATTATCGGGCATTAACAAGATATCTGTTCCTGCCTCTACAGCCATCACCGCAACTGTTTCAGGCGCTGCATACTTAGTGATCCCCCCCATAATTAGGGCATCCGTCACCACTAAACCAGAAAACCCGAGGCGATTTCTTAAGATCTCCGTGACAATTTTCCGCGATAGGGTGGCAGGGCACTGATGATCCCAAGCCCCAATTAATAAATGAGCCGTCATCACGCTATCTACCCCGGCGGCGATCGCCTAGGTAAGTCTAAATGAGAATCCGTGGAAGTATCTCCATGTCCAGGAAAATGCTTGGCAGTGGTTAAAACCGCCGTTGATTTTGCCCCTTGAATAAATGCGGTGGTTAGATCTGCTACTACTTTAGGGCGATCGCCAAAAGCGCGAATATTAATGGCAGGGTTATCAGGATTGTTATTCACATCCACTACGGGAGCCAATAACCAGTTAATTCCTACGGCTAAAGCTTCTTTGGCTGTCACCTCTCCCATTTGAAAGGCATATTGTCGGGCTAAGTCTGGATTTTGCTCATAGATCTGACCTAACGCCATGGGTGGGGGAAACCAAGTCCCGCCAGGAAAACGCTGTCCAATACCCTCTTCAATATCCGCAGCGATAAATAGGGGTATCTTTGCCCAACTCTGTAATTGTTGCGATCTCGCCTGTAACTCGACACTACTTCCTCCCAATAGAATTACGCCACCGAGGTTAAATTCACTTAACCAAGTTTTTAATTGCTGGTGGCTAGCTTCCCAAGCAGGATAGCGGATTTGATGATCGAACAAATGACCAGAAGCACGGACAACAATCATCTGGGCAATTTGCTCTTTGAGCGATAAATTTCGCCAATCTTGCCAATCTTGTTTCATCAATCGCCGATCATTTTAGATCACCTAAATATTTACCAATTTAATCTACTACCTCTGGTTTACTTTGTCGCTCCTGACTAATTTTACTCAGCAGATTTAACATATTATCTCCCCGCTCTAGAGGATTCTCCAAAAACTGCACTGTAGGAGTGCGGCGCAACTTCATGCGACTACCCAATTCCTTGCGGATATAGTGGGAGGAAGAATCCAACCCCGCCATGGTTTCTTCCCTAGCTTCATCTGTACCGTAGATACTGACAAAAATTTTCGCGTGCTGTAGATCCCCAGAAACATCCACATCGGTAATACTGACCATCCCCGCACCAACGCGATCGTCTTTGATTTCACTAAACAACATTTGGCTCACTTCTCGCTTAATCAAAGCAGCTACCCGAGCAACCCGACGACTATTAGCCATAATTTTTACCTCATCATAATAACTGGTGGCGATGGAATGAAGTAATGTCTAAACTCCACTCTAGATTGTAGCTAAACCTTGCCATGTTAAAAAATTCACTTTTTTGTTTCACCAGCTAGAGTAAAAGGCTGTTCGTGATTTAATTGAGCCAAGATACTGGACTTAGGAAAAGACATTTTTGGGCTTTCTTCCAATAGATAATCTAGGAAAGTTTCCGCAATGACCGAAAGTTTTTTACCGGCTAAATAAACCACAAACCAACGACGTTCGATGGGGAAATGTTTAAAATCGAGGACAGTTAGTTCTCCTGATATCCCTTCTGAAATGAGACAATGTTCTGACAAAATGGAGATACCTAATCCACCATAAATCGCCTGTTTGATGGCTTCGTTACTCCCCAACTCTAACTTAACTTTGACGGCAAGATTATTTTTCGTAAACAAGTCTACAATCGACTCTCTCGTTCCAGAACCTTGTTCTCTCATGATAAAAGGCTGATTGTTTAATTCTTTTAATTCAATATTTTTCTTATTGGCTAAAGGATGATCTTTTCTAGCCACAACTACTAAAGGATTATTGAGAAAAGGCTTAGTAGTTAAATCAATATCGTTAGGGGGATTACTAACTACGTACAAATCATCTTTATTGGCTAACATCCGCTGTTGAATCTCTTGATGATTAGTTACCTGGAGCGCCACATCAATCCCAGGATAGTTTTGACAAAAAGAACCCAGCAATCTCGGAATAAAATACTTGGCGGTGGTAATTACTGCCAAATTAAGTTGTCCTTGTTTGGTGCCTTTGAGGTCTGCTATTTTAATTTCAAAGTTATTCAACCTCTCAAAAATATCCTGACAGGTAAGTAGCAGCTCTTCCCCTGCATCTGTCAGGTATAGCCTTTTGCCAATTTGTTCAAACAAAGGCAGCCCTACCGAAGTAGTCAACTGCTTAACTTGACTAGATACGGTTGGTTGAGTAATAAAAAGCTCTTCTGCTGCACGGGTAAAACTACCGTTGCGGGCAACCGTCTCAAATACCTTTAGTTGATGTAGGGTGGCTGGAATCAAGAGACTTTACTCCTCAATATGCAATGATTATTTATTCAATCATATACAAAAATCAATGCTTTTTGGTAAATCATAATTTTTTGGTTATAGATGAGCAGTAATTATTTAGGAGCTAATGTTACCTGTTCATGAGTTTGGGGAGTTGGGGAGTTGGGGAGTTGGGATAGCGCTTGCCTTTTCCCTTTCCCCTTTCTCCCTTTCCCTTTTACTTTTTCTCTTGAGAAACTTTAGACTGCTTCTAGATTCTTTTCTCCAGTCCGAATACGGACAATTTGGTCTACGGGATAGACAAAGATCTTGCCGTCTCCAATCTCTCCCGTACGGGCGGCAGCGATAATTTTATCTACTACCATATCCACTTGATCGTCTTCAATCACAATTTCAATTTTGAGCTTTTGTAAAAACTCCACTGTGTACTCTGAACCGCGATAACGTTCAGTTTGCCCTTTTTGGCGACCAAATCCCCGAACTTCGGAAACGGTCATCCCCACTACTCCGGCATTAACCAGAGCTATTTTTACTTCATCTAATTTAAAAGGTCTGATAATAGCTTCTATTTTTTTCACTTGCGGATCTCCTATTTTTAAAATATGAAAGTTCAACTTTCACTATTTTACGTATATTTATCTAGAAAGCTAGTTTAAGGTGATATAGATTGCAAATGTTTATTTTCTCGTAAGAAACGATCGCCTTTGTTTGAGCTAAACACGCTTAATTTTATGATTTATTGTGACTGTTTTAATCATCAATAACTGCATCACGATCTAGGAGCAACAGGTTTCGTAGACTACCAGTATCTAGATCTGTGAGCCATTGTTCTCCAGCATTAACTGTTTGTTCTGCTAGTTCTTTTTTGCTTTCAATGATGTCATTAATTCTTTCTTCTAGGGTACCTGTGCAGACAAACTTATGTACCTGGACGTTACGTTGCTGTCCGATGCGGAATGCTCGATCTGTAGCTTGATTTTCTACCGCCGGATTCCACCAGCGATCTACATGAAAAACGTGATTTGCTCTGGTGAGATTGAGTCCAGTGCCCCCTGCTTTGAGGGATAAAATAAAGATTTTGGGACCGTTGGGTTCATTTTGGAAACGGTCTACCATTTCTTGTCTGGCTTCGCGGGGTGTCGCGCCATAGAGGAACATCACTTCTTCTTTCAATTTCTCTGACAAATATGGTTTGAGTATTTTGCCCCATTCGGAAAACTGGGTGAAAATCAAAGAGCGATCGCCTTCATCGACAATTTCTTCCAGCATTTCTTCCAGCCGCAGTAGTTTACCAGAGCGATCGCCAAAATTTTTGGTCTTCACCATCGCTTTTTTATCTTGATGTTTATCTAGTAAATCTGGATGGTTGCAAAGTTGTTTAAGACGCAACAATAGAGTCAGAATTAAGCCTCGACGTTTAATGCCATCGGCATCTTCAATTTCTTCGAGAGAACTGTCTACTAGCTGCTGATAGAGTTCCGCCTGTTCTGCCGAGAGTCCACAGAAGACGCTCATTTCCTGCTTGTCGGGCAAATCTTGAATAATATTTTTATCGGTTTTTAAACGACGGAGAATAAATGGTTGCGTTAGGGAACGGAGAATATTGAGGGATTCGCGATCGCCATATTTTTCGATGGGTGCAGCAAATCTTTTTTGGAAGAAGTTACGATTACCTAAGAATCCAGGATTCAGAAAGTCAAGAATTGACCATAATTCCGTGAGGCGGTTTTCGACAGGGGTACCAGTTAAGGCGATGCGAAACCCTGCGGGAATCTCCCGCACTGCTTGAGATTGTTTGGCGGCAGGGTTTTTGATATTCTGGGCTTCATCAAGTACAATTCCTTGCCAATCAATACCTGCTAAGGTTTTTTGATCGCGATGTATTAAAGAATAACTGGTAATTACTAGCTGTTTATCCTTAACGGTTTTGGCAAAAGTCTTTCCCTGTTCTCTTTGATGACCATGATGGATCATGGCTTTTAATTTGGGGGCAAATTTCTTAACTTCCCGTTCCCAGTTATTGATTACGGAGGTAGGGCAGACTAACAGGGTCGGTTTGGTTAACAGCTTTTGCTGTTTGAGGTTAAGCAGAAAGCCAATTAGCTGGATAGTTTTTCCTAAACCCATATCGTCCGCTAAACAAGCCCCTAATCCCCAAGTATCCAAAAATGATAACCAGCCTACTCCCTTCGCTTGGTAAGGACGCAATTTTCCTTGGAAATCTTTAATCTGATTCACAGGTTCGACGGATTTATCATCGGAAAGATTATCTAATAAACCTGCTAAGACTCCCGTAGGTTCAAATTTAACCACTGGCAATTTAGCCAAGGTGGTGGTGTCCCCTGTAGACAAGCGCAAGGCATCTTCCACCGAAAGATCTAGCTGATCATTAGACTGATCTAAGACTGCCTGGGCAGCCCGCACTTCCGCTGGTTGCAGGGCAATCCACTGTCCATCAATTTCCACAATGGGAGACTTTTGAGCGAGGAGTTTCTTAAAGTCTGCCTTAGAAACCGTGCGATCGCCAACCGCAATTTCCAGTTTATATTTGAGCATACTGTGAAGACTTAAACGTTCTCCTTTTTTCTGGGAGACACCAGCAGTCATTTTAATTCCCAGTCTTTGTTCCCGATTGTCGTTGGTTAACCCTGGAGGCAAAATCACCCCCAAGCCATTGTCTCGCAACTGCCAAACCTTGGCGCGAATAAATTCATATACCTGAATCGGATCGAGAGTGCAGGAAATAGGTTGACTACGGTTGAGACTGTCCCTCACTGGTTCATAGATGCGAGTGGCTAACCCTAAGCCTTTGAGGAGAGTTTCCTGGGGGTTTTCAATAGTGCGATCGCCAATTTGTAAAAAATCTGCTGAACACTGCCAGATGGTGGCGGCATCAACGATAAAGTCGGGATTATCTAAGGCTTGGAGGTAGTAATTTAACGACCAGTCTGGCTGTTCACTATCTTCTTTCGTTTCCAGCGGGGGAGCCAGGACAAAACAAACTCGATAACGATTTAAACCCAGGTCATTTTGCCGATTAACTACATATTCACTAATGGGTAATGTCCAGCTATATAGAGCGCTAATTAAGCGATTAGCATCACGAGTATTGGTTTCGAGGAGAGGGGAAGTGGAGAGCGATCGCAACCAGGGTTCCACACTAAGATCTTTATAAACATTCGGTTGATAATTAATCCAAGAACGCAACCGTGCATCTAAGAGAAGAGAAAGCGATCGCAGTAATAACCCTTCATCTGTCGTATCTGCTTGAGATGGCTCCGCATCTAGATATGCTAAACAAGCTTCAGGCAATGCTTGAGTAAATTTTGCCAACCGTACCCGATCAACTTCGCTATCAATTAAAGGCTGCCAGACACCTTTATAGTTGACTTTACGAGATTTTTTCACCTCTATGGCGGGCAAAAACTTTTGTCTGACAATTAAATCCAATCCCCAACGATATATATGCGACCAATAACGCAGATCTCCTGCTAAATAATCTGCACTAGACTGCAAAGCACTGAGGGAAAGGATCTGCAACAAACTAATAGTTTCTTCCACCGTGAGGCGAAATCCTCTTACTTCCCAAAGATAAAGATCTAACCTAGATTCCCCTTTAACCGCATTGCCAGCAAAGACTGGCTGCACTTTCTTACTTTCTGCCGTACCAGTAACTATGGTGGGCATCCCTACTAGCTGAGTATGCCACTTACTGTGATCCAATAAATCGGCAACCTCTAATTCATGGCTGTGAAACAGATCGAGTAATTCTGTGCGCCGCAAGTTGAAGGGATGAATAAAATCCCCAGACTTATTTAGCGAGAAGGTTTCATTAACTAATGAACGCCAAGCCTGCCCCCAGACAAAGAAATAATCTTGACCCGCATTAACGATCCAACTGCCGTGAATAATTGACATAGTTATCTTGATTGAGACTAGGAAAGCCCAGAGTAAGGAGGGTAATGCTGTTACTACACCTCAGACTTATTACATCAGACTTATTACATCGGAACTAGTGTTTTCTCCAAATTCCAGAGTTGATTCGTTGGAGAGGAAACATTGCAATGTAATGACCAGTTTAGCAAGTTTCCTCCGTTACCTTGGATCTATTATTGATTATTTACGCTTAACGTGGATTACCTTCGTTTAAATGAACTAGTTCGTAGCTTCTAGCTTTTAGCTTTTAGCTTCTAGCTTCTAGCTTCTAGCTTTTTGGTTGATTTGCTTGCATAGTGAAAATAGTCGAATCACATTGTC
The DNA here is from genome assembly GCA_046050865.1 of Cyanobacteriota bacterium. Taxonomy (GTDB): domain Bacteria; phylum Cyanobacteriota; class Cyanobacteriia; order Cyanobacteriales; family Xenococcaceae; genus Waterburya. The sequence continues at coordinate 611 of JBJOPG010000241.1, read as the reverse complement.
CTAAAGGATACACCTGCGGATATACCCTTGTGGTATACATCGATCTATCAACGTCTTATCTTTCAGCAGGAAATGAGGGCAAAGAAAAAAGCTAAGGAAAAACCTTGTGAAATTATAGTCATTCTAAATAAAAAATATACGATTTTGTAGGGGCGATTCGCGAATCGCCCCTACTAGGATTATCGGTTCTCGCATCATCTACTAACATACTGAAATTAATTGGAATTACTATAACTTCAGGGCGAATTTCAGCATTGTGTAGCACAAGTTACGAAAAATACGACGATCTTGATCACCTGGGAAATAGTTCTGGGAACACTAAAGGTGTAAGTCTCAAATGTTTTTATGAGAAAAATAACTATGTCTACGGTATTAAAAAACTCGTCGGTAACCGGTACTAGATCTCGCTCCCAAGGAAAAATTTTAGTATTTATAGATCGCGGAGTGGAAGCTCCTCAGTTTTTAGCTGACGGAATTATCCCTGAAGCTACAGCCTTCATCCTCAATCCATCACAAGATGGTATCAAACAAATTACCGAGATTCTGCAAGACTATCCTCAAGTAGAAAGCCTTCACCTCGTTTCCCACGGCTCTCCTGGTAGCATACAGCT
>JBJOPG010000240.1:0-7218 GCA_046050865.1 Cyanobacteriota bacterium | reverse complement strand
TTTGTCCTGTTAATTCATCCACTAAGGTCGCATCTGCCATTGCCTTTCGTAACTTGAGTTTTTTCTCTTCGTAGGCATTTCTTTCCGCTGCCGTCATGGTGGCTTTGGCAGCTTCACCAATCGTACTTGCCCAGGTATCCCCTTGCCCTGTGTTACCCATAGGAATATAGCTTAATTCAGAGAGCCATTCCTCTTTTAAGGCTTCCATCTCCTGGCGTTTGGGAAATTTAAAAGTTTTGACTCGGATATAGCTACAAACTTCAGTGCCGTTTTGGCTGATGTGTCCTTTGAGAGAACGAAGAACATCCCGCGAATAACCAATATATTGATAAAGGCGATCGCGATCAAGAACAGCATAGACCCCCGCGATTTTACTGTTTTCTGTATGTTGCTCCCATGCCGAGATTTCCATAATCTCTGTGCCATCGGCATTAATTACCCTGGAAGTATTTTCTGCACTGTGTTCACTGTCAGAACTATACAAAAAGCTATGTAACCCCTGATGGGCAACGGGAACATTTTGGTGTTCTAAAGGCTGATTCTGATTAGATTCCACAGCAGTAAGTTTTAGTGAGTACAGTTTTATCCTAACGGGGTTCAATTCCATCCTACTGAATCTAGACAACAATCGTAATCAAGTTTGCTTTGGTATTGCACAATGAAAGTAAATGAATAACTCCGGGGAAAAGACACACTTCCTTAAATCAGAGAGCAATTCAGGTATGATAACTACAGCGATCGCTTTCCCTCAGAGGTTTTAAGGCTAAGAGCTAACAGCTATAAATATGAACGATTATTTTGCTACGGTGTCTCGCGGTTTGGAAGAAGTGGCGGCGACGGAATTGAGACGCATTGGTGCATCCGATGTCCGCCCAGAGTTTACTGGGGTGCATTTTCGGGGAGACAAGAAATTACTTTACAAGGCAAATCTTTGGACGAGAACTACTTTTCGGATTTTAAAGCCCATCGCCAGAGTGAAAGGTTTTAATGGGGATGAGCTATATCGCAGCGTCCAAAAAATAGACTGGTCAGACTATCTAGAGCCTGATATGACTTTAGCTGTTACCTGCACAGGCAAAAATAAACTCCTCAATCATACTCACTTCACGGCATTACAAATTAAAAATGCCATTACCGACTGGCAAAAAGTTCGGGGAGGCAATCGCTCTAGCGTCGATACCGAAAACCCCGATCTACAGATCAATGCTCATATTGATGAAAAGCACTGCATCATTAGCCTCGATAGTTCGGGTTCTAGCTTACACCGTCGCGGATATCGTCCCGCCATTGGCGCAGCACCGATGAAAGAAACTTTGGCGGCAGCTTTATTAGACATGGCAGAATGGACACCAGATTTAGCCTTTCTCGATCCCATGTGCGGCAGTGGGACTCTACCCATTGAAGCGACTTTAAAAGCTCTCAATGTTGCCCCTGGACTCTATCGTGATTTTGGGTTTCAAACCTGGTTGGATTTTGATCGCAATTTATGGCGCAGTCTCCTGAAAGAAGCGGAAGGACAGCAAAAACATGATTTACAGACACCAATTATTGGCAGCGATCGCGATCTCCAGGTAATTAAGCAAGCTTTTGTAAATGCGGAAAGCTCAGGCCTAGAAGATTATGTCCAGTTTGCTCGACGAGAGCTAGCTGATGTAGAAGCCCCAGCCGATCGCGGGGTCTTAATCTGTAATCCACCCTATGGTGTCCGACTCGGTACGGAAGCCGAACTAGGGGAACTATATAAGCTATTGGGAGATATCTTTAAGCAACGATTTAAAGGTTGGACAGCCTATGTTCTCACGGGTAGCATGAAACTTTCTAAGCAAGTGGGCTTACGAACTTCTAAGCGCATAAAACTCTATAACGGAGCAATTCCCTGCACCCTGTTGAAATATGAAATGTATTAGGTTGGGGAACTCCGAACTCCGAACTCCGAACTCCGAACTCCCTTATTTTTCACCGACCCATAGGAAATAAGATTTAATATGTCATGTCAGATAGAAAAGTACGCAAGGCGATTATCCCTGCTGCGGGTTTTGGAACTCGGATGTATCCTGCTACCAAAGGCTTGAAGAAAGAATTATTACCGATCATTGACCAAGACGGACGGGCAAAGCCAATTATCCTGGCAATTGTAGAAGAAGCCATGAGCGCAGGAATCGAAGAAGTGGGAATTGTAGTTCAGCCAGGCGATCGCGATTTGTTTCACGACCTTTTGAAATCTCCTCCTAAGCCTGAATTGTGGACAAAGTTGTCGGCAGAAAATAAACAATACACTGAATATTTAATGGCTTTAGGCGATCGCCTGACTATCTTGACTCAAACTGAACAAGAAGGTTTTGGTCATGCGGTTTACTGTGCCCGTGATTGGGTCGATAATCAGCCATTCTTACTTTTGCTGGGAGATCATGTTTATACTTCCGCCATTGAATCTAGCTGTGCTAAGCAGATGGTAGAGATCTATCAACAAAATCAGACTAGCGTGATTGGCATTACCGTCATGAAAGCGGATGTTATTCAAAAGGCGGGGTGCGTGGCTGGAACATGGCATCAGCATCAGGCAGAATCGATCTTAGAAATCACTCAGATCTACGAAAAACCTACTTTAGAATACGCCAGCCAACATTTACGAATACCTGGAATGAATGAAGATGAATTCCTGGGAATATTTGGAATGTATGTCTTAGAACCAATGATTTTTGAACTACTGGCTGACGAGATCAATAATAACGAGCGTTTTAAAGGAGAATTTCAGTTAACCACTTGCCTAGATAAATTAAGACAGCAAAACAGCGCGATTGCTTATCTCGTACAAGGACAATATTACGATACAGGAATGCCCCTCTTCTATCGTCAAGCCATGATCGATTATTACAATACGTCTAATGTGGATTAGCTTCGTTCAAATGAACTAGTTAGTAGCTATAGGCTATAAGCTATAAGCTTTATTTTTAACTCCGAACTCGACGCGGAGCTAATCCTTTAGGGCGAACTCCTAATTCCGAACTCCTTTAAGGTCTGAGCTTCATATCATGAAAATACTGGTTGACACCGTGGTGTTCCATCAAAATGGGCATTTTTTGATCCGATAAACGATTTTCTAAAAAGTCAATAATTTTTTGACAGGTGTCATGACAGCCAATAGTTGCAATCAATTTGCTATTAACGTAAATCCCCCAACGTCCATTTGCTAGCTGCTCAGAATGGTATGACATCAGTTTTCTTGAATTTATCTCCTATGTTGAGTTTTAGTGGTTTAGATAATGAGTTTACTAAAAAAAAAATCCAGTATCAACATAAAGCTAATATCTGTAGTCAATATTTTCCACCGTACAAATACAATCAACTAAAATCTTAAATAAATCTGTAATCTAAATGACAAAATTACTTTTTGTGATTTGTACATTGTTGAGTACTTTTAACTCTCTAGCCTCAAGGGCTACGGTAAAGGCATAATTTTGCTCGATAAAACGTATTGGCTAATAACTAATAACTAATAACTAAACAGCAAAAAAATTAGACTAACAACGAAATAATATGTTCTATGAACTGAAGGCCGAGATCATGGCGCTGGTAAAAAATCTTATCTTCGCTCGAAACCTTTCCCTGACTGTGATAATTGCGATCGCCATTGTATGTGGGCTAGCAAAACTAAAGAGTGAGGCGGCTCAGCTAACGGAACAAACACCTATGCTCAATATTTCTAATGCTTCTGCAATCAAAGTAATTATTCCTCGTTACTAGTTAGACATAATTTTAGTAAAGTGAAATTGACTTGTTATCCCCATTTCCCCAACCGACAAGTGTGCTTAACGTCAGTTATCTAGTGGAAATTTAACTTCTTATTAAGTAACGACAATTGAATGTCTGTCTAGGATAGGATCTTAAACAGTGTTTGGTTTAATTACGAGTTAATAAATGAATTATCTAATTGCTGTATTACCCGATCGCTTTCAGGCGGAAGAAGCTTACACAGCGTTAGAAAAGGCTGGTATTCCCCTAGCAAAGATGGCGATCGCTGGGCGGGGTTATAAAAGCGCTGACGAAGTGGGACTATTTGATGACAAAGAACAGGCGCGAAAAAAGGCAATTTTTATGGCGTACTGGCTGATCCCCTTTGGTTTTATTGGCGGGTATATTTTTAATTTAATTACCGGACTGCACAACCTTGATTGGGCTGGAGATCCTGGGAACCATATTGTCGGTGGCATTTTAGGGGCGATTGGCGGTGCGATGGGTAGCGTTTTTGTCGGTGGTGGTGCTGCCTGGGCTACTAGTACGGCAGGAGATACTTTTTCCTACCGAGCATATTTGGATGCTAACAAGTATTTATTACTAGTAGATAATATTGGTGGATTTGGCGATCGCGCTATTCCAATCCTGCGCAAGTTAACACCTGAAATAATTCAAAGTTACAACGCTTAAATACCACAGGAAAAGAAAGCTAGAAGCTAGAAGCTAAATTAATAATGACTTCCTGATTTACGGTGCTGAATCGCGGTAATTCCATTCTTAGCGGAAACTTCCCCCTGCTCAACTACTGCATAGATCAAAGTGCGATCGCCAGATTCTAAGTAACTTTGGACAGTGCATTCAATATGAGCCAGGGCATCTTCAATAATTAAGCAACCATTGTTAGCAGGTTTAGTAGTCAAATTACCAAAGGAATCGCTACTTTCCTCGGAGAAGTTTCTTCTGACAGTTCGACCTTCATTTAAAATATTCAGGACAAACTTATCCCCTGGATTACTAATTAAATCCCGTTCTTCTTCTTGAGCGAGTGCAATCATGACCCCAGGCGGATTAAAAGTGGCTTGGGATACCCAGGAAGTCAAAACACCACGATGAACATGATCATTGCAGGTAGTTAAAACGCAGAGGGAACCCACAATTCTGCCCACAGCTTGTTCCGTCCGATCAATCTGAGTTTCTGTTATTGCCTGACGAGGAGTTCGCAGTCTCTTAGTTTTTTTCAATTTTTGAGTGAACTCTTCCCCAGCCTGGATACATTCTTTTAACACTGCCGTAGTAGGGGTAAAACGAACGCGAATCGGTTCAAATCCTAGGTTATAGTGAGCATCTTTGAGCTTGTTAGCTAACACATCGATCGCTTCTCCACTCCAACCATAAGAACCAAATACTCCTGCTAATTTGGTTTTCGCAGCGGTAGCTAAGATGATGCCCAATGCTGTTTGAATTTGGGTGGGAGCATGACCACCTAAGGTTGGTGAACCAATGATAAAACCGTCACAGCCCTGAATTGCCGTGGTAATTTCACTGGTTGATGCCAGTTCACAATTAATCGATTCTACCGCTACCCCCGACTGTACTAAACCATGAGCGATCGCCCTGGCAATATTGGCAGTATTACCATATGCCGAAGCGTATAGTAGAACCACTTTAAACTCCTGAGCTTTTTGCTCTTGACTCCACTGATAATAATCATATTTAAAACGGCTGAGGCTATATTTAATTAACGAACCATGAGCTGGCGCATACATTTTGCTGGATAAAGGCGCAAATTTGACTAAACTAGCTTCTAATTGTCTAGTTTGACTGGCATGGAGACAATCAAAATAGAAACGACGGTCTAAATCTAGTTGTTTCCAGTGCTCATCAAAAATAGATTCATCGCAAACATGAACGCCAAAAAACTTATCGGTATACAAAATTTTGCTTTGAGGATCGTAAGTACACATACCATCTACCCAACGGGGAGTAGTGGTGCGCAAAAATCTTAATTGATGTCCTTGTCCCAAGTCTAAGGTATCGTTATCCCTGACTACTCTAATTTGCGATCGCCATTGAGGAAACATCAAAGCTCCCTTGAGAGCATTTACTGCTGGTCTAGCACAGATGATTTGTGCTTGAGGAGCTTGTCCTGCTAGCAATTGCACCGTTGCCAAACGATTGGGATTAACGTGCTGAAGAATAATGTAGTCTAACTTTTGTAAATCAAAGTTCTGTGCCAGGGTTTCTAAATAAATTTGGGTAAAAGATTGTCCTGGGGGATCGATCAACGCCGTCTTATCCCCTTGAATCAGATAGGAATTAGAAGTCGTACCTTTTTGGCGAGAATATTCCACCTCAAACTTTAATCGCTCCCAAGTCCGCGATCGCAATACTTGAGTATTAGTAGCAATATCGGCTATTTGTACGTCTCTTGATTTTGCGGTTGGTTTGATAGTTGTTTGGTTCATGATTTGTTTTGGGTAATGAGTAATGAGTAACGAGTAATGGGTAATGGGTAATGAGTAATGGGTAAGCTATCAATTGTGATTTGTTAGTTTTTGTTTGTAGCGTTGAGACACTTTTTGTTCGGGATCGACACCTTCAAAGGTGGGAGGTAGCCAAACTCGTACTACTAATAAAACTGATAAAACTAACAAAAAAGAACCTGTGGCTAATACCTGCGTCCAGGGAATGTCTAAAATTCCCTTGACAATAATTTCTCGCAAAACTGAAACAATGGAGACTTCCACGGCAACGCCAATGGAAACTCGACGTTCTTGCAAGTAAATGATTAATAAGCGAAATAATTCCACCAAAATCAGCAAAAACAAAATATCAGCGGTAACTTCCGTGAAATTTAAAGGCGGCAAAAGCGACACAAACATTTCTCGCAACTGAAGCGTCATGAAGCCAAATAGACCAATACAAAGAGAGATAACGATAAAATCCTGGATAAATTCCAAAATTTTGATGACTCCCCCATGATTTAGCCATTTATACCAGGGGGTCGGCGGCGTATTAGCAAGTTTGTGCATGATAAAAATTGGGTGAGGGGTGCAGCGCAAGCGTAGGAAGCAGAGGGAAAGGCTAAGAGCTAAAAGCTAGAAGCTAATTAATAATGATTTCCCACCTTGCGATGGTGAACAGCAGTCAGAACATCTAGCTTGGCTACTCTCGGTACTATAGACAATCCAGTGATCGCTACATTCCAGGCGATTGCTAACTTCGCATTCGATATATGCCAGAGATTCAGCAAGAATCGGCGAACCATTATTGGCTGGTACGATGGGGATGTCTTCAAAGCGATCTGCCCCAGGGGGAAAACGTTTGAGAAAATGTCTAATCAGATGTTGACAGTTTCCTTCTTCTAATACATTCAACACAAAGCGATCGCCAATCTGCATCAAAGACTCGATCGCTCGATCTTTCGCCACTGCGATCGCAATGCCCAAGGGAGTTAAACTAGCTTGGGTTACCCAGGATGCC
>JBJOPG010000239.1:0-7054 GCA_046050865.1 Cyanobacteriota bacterium | reverse complement strand
CTGTACTTGCTGTGCTAGTTCTCGACTAGTGGTGATCAAAATAGCAGCAGCCATGGGATCATGTTCTGCCTGGGCTAATAAATCCGCCGCCACATAGATAGGATTAGCCTGTTCATCAGCAATCACCAAAACTTCTGAGGGGCCTGCCAAGGAGTCTATCCCCACCGTGCCATAAACCATTTTCTTGGCGAGGGTCACATAAATATTTCCAGGCCCTGTAATAATATCTACTTGCGGAATGGTTTCCGTTCCATAGGCAAGGGCGCTGATTGCCTGGGCTCCCCCCACACGATAAATTTCTTCTATCCCTGCTTCTTGAGCCGCTACCAGGACGGCGGGATTGATTTTCCCATCTTGACCAGGGGGCGTAACGATCACGATGTGAGGAACTTTAGCTACTTTAGCAGGGATGGCATTCATTAACACCGTACTGGGGTATGCAGCCCTTCCCCCAGGTACATAAAGTCCGGCACGATCCACAGGGGTATAGCGTTTGCCCAATACTACGTCGTCCTCGGCAAAATGTACCCAGGACTGAGGGACTCGCTGACGATGAAAAGCCTCAATCTTTTGACAGGCGATCTGAATTGCACTCAGCAGATCTTTCGATATTTGTTGATAGGCCGCGTCCAGCTCAGAACCTCTAACCCTTAGTTGATCGGCGGTATAGATTTGCCGGTCAAATTTTTCGGTGTATTCCAAGAGCGCGCGATCGCCATACTGCTTAACATTTGTGACGATTTCCCTCACCACTGCTTCCTTCGGCTGAACGTCATCACTATTGTTGCGATCGCTGATCCGTTTTAATTCTGTTTGTGCCTCAGTTTGCCGATCATCAATTATTCGCAGCATCGAGATCCCCATATCAATTTGAGCTTTTACACAGAAGTGAGCTTGTACTTAATAATTTATTATATGAATCTTTACAGCAAGAAAGCCACTATCGTCCTAGCTTAACGTGAATTTCCTTCTCGATTACTGGTTAGGCTGAATCCCAGCAAAATGCGAGAATAACTTGACGTAGAGGGAAAACACTTGCTATGATGTAAAATCCAATTCTATGTGTATTTCCAGAATTAATTACTTACAAAGCAATTTCTGTTTAAAAAACTGTGGCTAACTCCAAATCGGCAATCAAACGTATCAGAACAGCAGAGCGCAATCGTCTACGGAATAAGATGTATAAGTCTTCGCTGAAAACTTTAACTAAAAAGTATTTTAGTGCAGTAGAAACCTACACAGCCGAACCAACTTCAGCAAATATGGAAGCGGTGAATCAGGCTATGTCCGAAGCCTACAGCAAAATCGATAAAGCTGTGAAGCGCAAGGTGCTCCATCGAAACAATGGCGCGAGGAAAAAGTCTCGCATTGCCAGAGTTTTGGCGCAGGCGACGGCGGCTTAAGAGTTTTAAGCAGATGTTCTCAGCAGAAAATTGAGAAAAAAACTCAGATACTTCCCGTGACTCAAGGTAGTTTGTCTTTAAGTACCCAGGGAGTAACCAAAATAACCAAGCAACACACCAGGTATAAATGCAGTTAGTAGATACCCATGTTCACATCAATTTTGATGTTTATCAGGGGAATTTAACCTCGTTAAGGCAACGCTGGCAGGAAGCAGGTGTAGCTCATCTCGTACATTCATGTGTAGAACCCAAGGAGTTTCAGGGAATACAGTCCATTGCGGATTGTTTCCCTGAATTGTCATTTGCGGTGGGATTACACCCTTTGGATGTAGAGCGTAAGTGGCAAGATGACACGGGTAAAGAGATTGAAACCCTGGCAGCTTCTGATAGTCGAGTGGTGGCGATCGGCGAAACAGGTTTAGATTTCTATAAAGCCGATAATCAACAACAGCAGATTTTAGCGCTCGAAGAACAATTAGCCATCGCCAAGAGACTAAATCTCCCTGTAATCATTCACTGTCGAGATGCAGCAGCTAAACTAAGGGAGGTATTGACTGATTTTTGCCAAAGGGAAGGTTCCGTCAAGGGAGTGATGCACTGCTGGGGAGGAAATGAAATAGAAACCCAATGGTTTCTGGATCTAGGACTCTATATTAGCTACAGCGGAATTGTCACTTTCAAAAGTGCCAAACAAGTCCAAGCGTCAGCCAAGATTGTTCCTAGTGATCGCCTTCTGATCGAAACAGACTGTCCTTTTCTTGCTCCTGTACCCCAAAGGGGTAAAACTAATGAGCCTGCCTATGTTCTTCACGTGGCAGAATGTATCGCCCAATTACGAGACACCTCCTTAGCAACTATTGCCGAACAGACTACTGCTAATGCCTGTCGCTTGTTCGGTATCCAATTAAAAAAGTGAATAATTAAAAAAGCAAACTAAATAAAGCAAATAAAGCCAACTTTTTCCCAACTTTTTCTTCGGTCGATCCTCGTTGACCAGCGGCACTAGTAAAACTAAAACCATAGTACAACTACCATCTTCATGACTAATTTGACTTACAATCTGCTACCAGACTTAATTGAGATTCAACGTTCTAGCTTTCGTTGGTTTTTGGAAGAGGGATTAATTGAGGAGCTGAATAGTTTTTCACCAATTACAGACTATACGGGTAAGTTTGAGCTACATTTCATGGGAGAGAACTATCGGCTTAAAGAGCCAAAGTACTCCATGGAAGAAGCAAAGCGCCGTGATAGTACCTATAACGTACAAGTATACGTCCCCACTCGCCTAATTGACAAGGAAAGTGGTGAAATCAAGGAGATGGAAGTCTTTGTGGGTGATTTGCCCTTGATGACTGATCGAGGCACGTTTATTATCAATGGTGCAGAACGGGTAATTGTTAATCAAATAGTGCGATCGCCTGGGGTCTATTACAAAGCAGAAACGGATAAAAATGGTCGTCGTACCTACTCCGCTTCCTTGATTCCCAACCGAGGAGCTTGGTTGAAGTTTGAGACGGATAAAAATGGCTTAGTTTGGGTCAGAATTGATAAAACTCGTAAGCTTTCAGCTCAAGTATTGCTCAAGGCGATCGGCTTGAGCGATAACGAGATCTTAGATGGGATTCGTCATCCTGATTTTTATCAAAAGACTTTAGATAAAGAAGGTAATCCTAGTGAAGAAGAAGCTTTGCTGGAGCTTTATCGCAAGCTGCGCCCCGGTGAACCGCCCACAGTAAGTGGTGGACAGCAACTACTAGAGTCTCGTTTTTTTGATTCTAAGCGTTACGACTTAGGCAGAGTTGGTCGTTATAAACTCAATAAAAAACTGCGTCTGACTGTTCCTGATACCACTAGAGTTTTGACTAATACCGATATTCTGGCGGCAGTAGCTTATTTGATTAACCTCGAATTTGACGGTGGTAGTACCGATGATATTGACCACTTGGGGAATCGTCGAGTGCGTTCCGTTGGGGAACTATTACAAAACCAAGTTCGGGTTGGTTTAAACCGTTTAGAAAGAATTATTCGTGAACGGATGACGGTGAGTGAAGCCAATAGCCTAACTCCTGCGGCTTTGGTGAATCCCAAGCCTCTAGTGGCAGCGATCAAAGAATTCTTTGGTTCATCTCAGCTATCCCAGTTTATGGATCAAACCAATCCTTTAGCGGAGTTAACCCATAAACGTCGTCTCTCTGCTTTAGGGCCTGGGGGTTTAACCAGAGAAAGAGCTGGCTTTGCGGTGCGGGATATTCACCCCACCCAGTATGGTCGAATTTGTCCGGTAGAAACTCCAGAGGGACCCAATGCAGGTTTGATTGGTTCTCTGGCAACCTATGCCAGGGTCAATCCCTACGGCTTTATTGCGACTCCCTATTACCGTGTTGACAGCGGTCGGGTGTTAAAAAATGAAGATGCCGTCTATCTAACTGCTGATGAAGAAGACGATATGCGCGTTGCCCCTGGAGACGTAGCTACTGATGATGATGGCTATATTCTAGGGGAAACGATCGCGATTCGTTATCGTCAAGAATTTTCCACCTGTAATCCTGAAGAAGTTGATTACGTGGCGATTTCTCCCGTACAGATTGTTTCGGTAGCCACCAGTTTAATTCCCTTTTTAGAGCATGATGATGCTAACCGCGCCCTCATGGGTTCTAACATGCAACGGCAAGCAGTGCCGTTACTACGTCCTGAACGTCCTTTGGTTGGGACTGGGTTAGAGGCACAAACAGCCCGTGACTCAGGAATGGTGGTGGTTTCTCGGACTCATGGCATTGTTACTTACGTTGATGCCGAGGTGGTGCGAGTCAGAGTGGAGGAAGGTAATAATGGCTTATATGCTCCCGAACCTGGAGAAGAAATTGTCTACAAACTTCAGAAGTATCAGCGTTCTAACCAAGATACCTGTTTGAATCAGCGCCCTCTAGTTTATGCGGGAGAAGATGTAGTTCCCGGCCAGGTACTAGCAGATGGCTCTTCCACCGAAGGAGGAGAATTAGCATTAGGACAAAATGTACTCATCGCCTATATGCCCTGGGAAGGCTACAACTACGAAGATGCGATTCTCATTAGTGAGCGGCTAGTATATGACGATGTTTACACCAGTATTCACGTTGAGAAATTTGAAATTGAAGCGCGACAAACAAAATTAGGGCCAGAAGAGATTACCCGCGAAATTCCTAACGTGGGGGAAGATGCGTTGCGTAATTTAGATGAGAGAGGCATTATTCATATTGGAGCTTGGGTAGAAGCAGGGGAGATTCTGGTGGGTAAAGTAACCCCCAAAGGAGAATCCGACCAGCCTCCTGAAGAGAAACTTCTCAGGGCGATCTTTGGTGAAAAAGCTAGGGACGTGCGGGATAATTCCTTGAGAGTACCTAACGGGGAAAAAGGACGAGTAGTTGATGTGCGTGTTTTTACCCGAGAACAGGGGGATGAACTGCCCCCTGGAGCTAACATGGTAGTGCGGATTTACGTGGCTCAGAAACGTAAGATCCAGGTGGGAGATAAAATGGCTGGTCGCCATGGTAACAAAGGAATTATTTCCCGCATCTTACCCATTGAAGATATGCCCTATCTCCCCGATGGTACGCCGATTGATATTGCCCTCAATCCTCTAGGGGTGCCCTCCCGGATGAATGTCGGACAGGTGTTTGAGTGTCTTCTAGGCTGGGCTGGAGAAAATCTGGCAACCCGCTTTAAAATGATGCCTTTTGATGAAATGTACGGTAAGGAAGCATCAAGGGAAACCGTTCACGGCAAGATTCAGGATGCAGCCCGCAAACCCGGTAAATCTTGGGTTTACGATGAAGAAAATCCAGGGAAAATTCAAGTCTTTGATGGCCGTACAGGAGAAAAATTTGCTCGCCCTGTGACAGTGGGTAAAGCCTATATGCTCAAACTGGTTCACCTAGTAGATGATAAGATTCACGCTCGTTCTACTGGCCCTTACTCGCTAGTAACTCAACAGCCTTTGGGGGGTAAAGCCCAACAGGGTGGTCAACGTTTTGGAGAAATGGAAGTATGGGCATTGGAAGCTTATGGCGCAGCCTATACCCTGCAAGAGCTACTGACGGTTAAGTCAGATGATATGCAGGGACGGAACGAGGCTCTAAATTCAATTGTTAAAGGTAAACCCATTCCTCGCCCAGGAACTCCAGAATCCTTCAAAGTATTGATGCGAGAACTCCAGTCTTTAGGCTTAGATATAGCAGTACACAAGCTGGAGGCACAAGAAGATGGTAGTAGCCGAGATGTGGAAGTTGATTTGATGGCTGATACTCCTCGTCGCACTCCTAATCGTCCCACTTACGAATCATTGCAAAGAGAGGAATCTGCTGAAGAAGTCTAGTTAAAGATCTGAGGATCAGAAATGAAGGACGAGAAAAGTGCTTTGTCTGTCTCTGCCTTTATTTCTGGTTAGCTAATCGCTTTTTATATTCCCAAACCCTTTAATACCAGTCAATAATGAGAAATCAAATAGAACAAAGATTCGATTACGTCAAAATCGGTATTGCATCTCCTGAGCGGATTCGTCAGTGGGGAGAGAGAACTTTACCTAATGGTCAGTTAGTAGGAGAAGTGACCAAGCCCGAAACGATTAACTATCGTACCCTGAAGCCAGAAATGGACGGGTTATTTTGTGAGCGTATTTTTGGCCCGGCTAAGGATTGGGAATGCCATTGTGGTAAGTATAAGCGGGTAAGGCATCGTGGTATTGTTTGCGAACGCTGTGGGGTGGAGGTCACCGAGTCACGAGTGCGTCGTCATCGGATGGGCTATATCAAATTAGCTGCTCCGGTAACCCATGTTTGGTATCTCAAGGGAATTCCTAGTTACCTGAGTATCTTGTTAGATATGCCCCTGCGGGATGTAGAGCAGGTGGTGTACTTCAACGCTTATGTGGTGCTTGACCCTGGTAATGCGGGGAATCTCTCTGCTAAACAATTACTGACCGAAGATCAGTGGATTGAAATCGAGGATCAGCTATATAGCGAAGATTCTGAATTGGTTGGTGTGGAAGTGGGCATTGGGGCAGAGGCAGTGCAAAGGCTCTTGGAAGAAGTGGCTCTGGAAGAAGAGGCGGAAAAACTGCGGGAGCAAATTGCCGATGCCAAAGGACAGAAAAGAGCCAAGCTAATCAAACGCTTACGGGTAATCGATAACTTTGTTGCCACAGGTTCTCGTCCTGAGTGGATGGTACTAAACGCTATTCCTGTTATCCCCCCCGATTTGCGCCCGATGGTGCAGCTAGATGGTGGTCGCTTTGCTACTTCTGACTTGAATGATCTTTATCGTCGAGTAATTAACCGCAATAATCGTTTGGCTAGACTGCAAGAGATCCTCGCGCCTGAGATTATTGTCCGTAATGAAAAACGGATGTTGCAAGAAGCAGTAGATGCGCTAATCGATAATGGTCGTCGGGGTCGTACCGTGGTGGGGGCGAACAATCGCCCGCTGAAATCACTATCAGATATTATTGAAGGTAAACAAGGGCGCTTCCGTCAAAACTTACTGGGCAAAAGGGTCGACTACTCTGGACGTTCGGTAATTGTCGTCGGGCCAAAACTGAAAATCTATCAGTGTGGGTTGCCTAGGGAAATGGCCATCGAACTATTTCAGCCCTTTGTGATCCATCGCCTGATCAATAG
>JBJOPG010000238.1:0-7087 GCA_046050865.1 Cyanobacteriota bacterium | reverse complement strand
TACTAGATGCCAGAGGTGTCATTGCTGTGACGGAGCGTACCCGATATATCGGCAGAATTCGTGCCATGGCTCGACAGGTAGCGCAACTTTATTTAGAACAGCGAGAAAGTCTCGGTTTTCCCCTACAAAAGGCTAACTAGCAACATTGAGCTAGCAGTATAGGGAATTCCCAGTAAACTCGACTTGCAGATTCTATAAATTGCAAAATAGCTTATTGAGAATAAATAGCAAAAAGTGTATGATGAGAATTCTCAAATATTTTGATTTATAGCTGTAGTAAATTTGTCATGAATGTCTCGATAAATAAGATAAGTAAATTTTCTCAACGCTTGCTGCTGGGCGTTTCAACCGCTATTTTAGTTGTTGCTTGTAATGCCCCAGGAGAAAAATCTAATCCATCAACTAGCGAACAGTCACCCGAGACGAAAACCGAGACTAAGGTGGATCAAGGACAAGTTAATATTTATTCTGCTCGCCATTATAATACTGACGATCAGCTTTATGACGGGTTTACGGAAAAAACAGGCATCGATGTCAATCTGATTGAAGGAAAAGATGATGAGCTAATTGAAAGAATCAAGAGCGAGGGTGCCAATAGCCCTGCTGATATTTTAATCACCGTTGATGCAGGAAGATTATGGCGCGCTGCGGAAGCGGGAATTTTTGCCCCTGTAGAGTCACCCGTCTTAGAAGAGAAAATACCGAGTAATCTACAAGACCCTAATAATCTTTGGTTTGGCTACAGTAAGCGGGCAAGGGTAATTGTTTATAACAAAGACAAGGTAGATCCTAGCCAACTCTCCACTTATGAAAATTTAGCCGACCCCAAGTGGAAAGGTAAACTGATTATGCGTTCTTCCAGCAATATTTACAATCAGTCTTTAGTGGCAGGAATGATTGAGGAAAAAGGTAAGGAAGCAACCGCAACCTGGATCAAAGGCTTGGTAGCTAATTTGGCTCGACCACCCCAAGGAAATGATACTTCTCTTATAGAAGATGTAGCAGCGGGAGTAGCAGATATCACTCTGGCAAATACTTACTATCTTGCGAGATATAAAGATAATCCTGAAGTATTTGAAAAAGTTGGCATCTTTTTCCCTAATCAAGCTGATCGAGGCACCCATGTGAATATTAGTGGTGCTGGGTTACTCAAAAATGCCCCCGATAAGGAAAATGCGATCGCCTTTTTAGAATATCTCGCTAGTCCTGAAGCCCAAGAATTTTTTGCTTTGGGTAATAATGAATACCCCGTGGTAGAAGGATCTTCTGTGAATCCAGTGGTAGAAAGTTTTGGCAAGTTTAAAGATGATCTGACCAATGTTTCGTCTTACGGCAAAAATAATGCTGAAGCGGTGAAAATTATGGATCAATCAGGATGGAAATAATAAACTTCTTGTGATGAATCATAATGAACTAGCTTCCAAAGGGGAAAAGGGGAAAGGGAAAAGGGAAAAAAATTAATCTTTTATTCATGCAAGAAATCTACTGAGCGAGGGGATCTTGAGCATAGTTGAGGCGAATTTTTTCTAGCTGTCTAATTTTCTCAATGGCGATTTGGATTTCTTGACAGTAATATTCCATCAGCTTGAGATCTGTGGCTGGATTGAGGTTTTGTAGTTGTTCCGAACAGTAAATCTGACGTTTTTGATAATTTACCTGTTCCAAAGAGGCGATCGCTTCGGCAACTCGAACTTCAGCCCGGAAGACATCCTCTTGGGTTTTTTCGTCTAGATGAAATAGCTTCGTCACCGCCATCATTGATTTGGGAAAATTACCACTCAGATTGTGTAGTTCGCTGAGGAGGGGATTAACATTACTCATGGAAGAGTTGGGGATTGTTTCCTCTGCCATAATAATTTGTTGCCAAAGAAAACGATGTTTCGCCAAGCTGAAGAGCAAATCTTTGGCTTCTAACTCCTCGATAATTAACTGACGATAACGGGGGTAGTGAATATAGATGCGTAAGAGTAAAGCTTCCGCTTGTTCTAACAGTTCGCTCTCAGGATCAGTAGCGATCGCTAACTGGGTTTTAGCGAGAGAACTTTTTTGTTTTTGGGCGGAACTATAGTTCGGGCGAGGGGACTTTATTTGTGACTTGAGAGTAGCCAAATTTTGCAACAATAACCGACCATCTCCCAGGCTGATTAGCTCGGCACAGTGGGTCAAGTAATGGTTCCGTTGGTTAGCATCCTGAAGCTTATTGAGCAGTTGAATCATCCCCGTGGCTACCTGCTGAAATTCATCGGCAGCCTTGAGATTTTTATCCGCTAACAAGCGTTGAAGTAGCCAGTCGAGCCATAAAGGAGCAGTTTCTAAAGACTGATAATAGAGGACTACACCGTCTGTTCGACTTTTAATAAATTCATCGGCATCTTTGCCATCAGGAAGATTCAGAATTCGTAGTTGCACCACTCCACCATAGACCAGATCTTCCACTTCAGCGATCGCTCTTTCCGTCGCTTTTTTGCCTGCATTGTCCGCATCAAAGTTGAGAATTACCTGTTTAGAAGCAGTGAAGCGGAGAAGTTGTTTAAGCTGATCCTGGGTAAAGGCTGTACCCAAGGAAGCCACCGCATGGTCGATGCCTGCTTCATGGAGGGCGATCGCATCAAAATAGCCTTCCACGACTATTGCACAGTCTGCTTTACCAATGGCACTACGAGCTTTATCCAGTGCAAATAGAGTCTTACTTTTGTCAAATAGTGGGGTTTCAGGGGAGTTAAGATATTTCGGTTGATCCTCCTCCTTCAGACTACGACTACCAAAGCCAATAATCCTTCCTTGGAGATCCATGATGGGAATAATTAGGCGATCTCGAAATACGTCATAGTAGCCACTACCCGTTTTGCGAGGTTTAATCAACCCTGCCTGTTCTACGAGGTTAACAGGATAACGCTTCTGCTCGACTAAATAACGATAGAGAGTTTCCCAGCCCCCAGGCGCATAACCAAGCTGGAAACTGCTAATAGTCTGCTCTTCAATGTTTCTTTGTTGGCGGAGATAGGTTAAAGCCACTTCTCCCTGGGACTGCTGGAGGGCGTGTTGAAAAAAACTAGAGGCGATCGCTAATATTTCATAGAGCTGTTCTTTTAAGGTAAGCTGCCGTTGAATTTCCTGTCTTTGTTCAGGTTCCACGGTCTTAATCTCAACCTGATAGCGTCGAGCCAAATCAAGAACCACCTCGGCAAAAGACTGTTTCCCAATCTCCATCAAGAACTTAAAAGCATTTCCCCCTTCGCTACAGCCAAAACAGTAATATACTTGCTTGTCTTGACTAACGCTAAAGCTGGGAGTTTTCTCGTTATGGAAAGGACACAAGCCTAAAAAATCTTTACCGCGTTTCCGCAGCACAATATGCTCGGAAATTACATCAACAATATCGACTCGCTGCTGTACTTCTTCGATGGTGTCGGGATGTAATCGGGGAACTTTCACTCAATAACGATCTTAGACCTAAAAATTGCCACAATATTATTCTATCCTGTTACCTAATGGTAATTTTAAACTGATAGATATGCTGGCACAATGGGATTGCTTTCTCAAAAACTTGGGGGAATGGCATGGCTCTTTTACTCGCTTTTCCCCTGAAGGAATAGAAACAGCGGACACTCCCACCCTGGTAACTTTGGAGGGATTAAATAATAATCAAAATGTGCATCAGGTAGTGCGTTACTTACCTCCTGATGAGCCATCTCGCGACGTGGTGGTAGATTATGATTCTCTCAATCGCAGTATTTTGTTTTTTGCGAATGGCGCTTTCTCTCAGGGGAGTATGCAGTGGGGCCCTTACAGCACTTTTGGCGGGGAATTTGGTCTGATTGATAATGAATTTGGAGATGGTACTCGTCGGCTGCGGATGGTGGAGCTTTATAATAATTCGTCTGAGCTTGAGAGAGTGGTGTTGATTAGAGAAAGATTACCTCATAGTAACGTACCAGAAAGACCAACCTTAACTGTAGACAGCTTAATCGGCGAATGGATCGGACAGGGGGTGACTCTTTATGCCGATCTCAGTAACCCAACGGAGTTTTCGAGTCATTTATCAATCAAACAAAATAATAGTAACCAAATTGAACAAACGTTATCTTTTGCCAATCAAAGAATTAGTTCAACTGCGAAAATAGTAGAATCAAGATTATTATTTGCTAACAGTGACTTACCTACTCAAGTGTTGTTACTTCCTGATGGTGCATCCTGTTGCTGTCCCCTAAAAGTAGGATTAGGTCATAATTTTGTTTTAGAAATGGGTTGGTTATTACAACCTAATATTAGGCAAAGAATTGTACGAAGTTATAACAAAAAAGGTAATTGGGTTAGCTGTAGTTTAGTGACAGAAAAGAAAATATAGAAAATCTGATTATAATTTAGATCTTTATTAGCGAGCAAAATATTAACAACTCGTGCATTGAAACAAGTCAGTTAAAAAAAATGTTCTTCAGGATTAGTATTATTAACCTTATACTTTGTCTGGTACATTTACTGTCATCCAAAACACCTTTTGAATTAATCAATTTATTTTGTGTAAGATATGTTACTTTTTTGATGTTGAAATGCAAAAAAAATAAGTTTTTTTACTAATCGTCCGTAAATATACCTCTGAAAAACTATCGATTTACATCGTATTTTTTGGAGGTTATATTTTATAAATCAAATGTTCTTTTCAAAAATCAAACTAAATAATATTTGTTAGTCAAAATACTTGGAAGTGTTTAATTCAAATGATAACTACTAAAGCAAAAGCTAATATTCTCATAGTTGAAGATGAGTTGCTAATCGCTAAAAATACAGCTAAAAAACTACATGGCTTTGGTTATAACGTAGTAAAAATTGTGTCTACTGGTCAAGCTGCGATCAATTTTGTGAGCCTTGAACAGCCAGATTTGATTTTGATGGATATTACCATTAAAGGGGAAATTGACGGTATCGAAGCTGCATCACAGATTAAAGCTATTTCCGATGTGCCGATAATTTTCTTGACAGCCTATGCCAATGATGAAACCCTAGACCGCGCTGCGGAAACTGGCTGCTATGGATATTTAATTAAGCCTTATAGAGAACAAGAACTCAACGCCACGGTCAAAATGACCTTGAGTAAGCACTTAGAACAATCTACAATTCAACAAGCGTTGCAGTCTTCTATCAGTGAATATTCATCAGAATACGATGATATTTATCAAGATCGGGTGACAGGGTTGCCCAATAAACTTTTTATCCGAGATCTATTTAATTATTTATTATCATTAATTACTGATCAAGATTCTGAACAAGCTAGTAACTTTTTGGAATCTCACCAACAGAATATAGCGCAAGAATCGGAACTAAAGATTATTGGTGTATTTAATATTAGCTTGGATCGATTTGATAAGCTTAGTAGCTTTTTAAATCAGCAAGAACAAGATGCTTTATTAAAAGAAATTGCTCAACGTTTGGTAAATTGTGTTAGTAATTTTACTGCTCATGGGGAAGTAGTTTACCTAGCACCAGATAACTTTGTCGTGCTACTGGCAATGGATAGTCGTGTCACTGGGGGGAAATATGGGCAGTCTCTGCTCAATGTACTCAAACAACATTACTTTATTGGCGAGAACCCTTCGGGTACGCTTCGCGAAATCTATCTGGCTCCGACTATTGGTATTGCCTTTTGTCCCAGTGATAGTAGCGATATTACAGAATTGTTGGAACAAGGCTACAAAACAATCAAGTATGGTAAAAGTCAAGGAGGAAATCGTTGTCAAGCCTATACTGTAGCCTTTAATATTAAGAGTTCCAAAGCTAATGAAGAGCTTAAATTGGAATCAGAATTACATCATGCTTTTGAGCGACAGGAATTTGAACTGTATTATCAGCCAAAATTAGATTTGAAAACTAATCTGATTATCGGCTCTGAAGCTTTGTTACGTTGGAATCACCCCAGCATGGGACGGATTGATGCAGATAAGTTTATTCCCTTAGCTGAGGATATTGGTTTAATTAAACCGATCGGAGAATGGGTTTTAACCACTGCTTGTCATCAGATGCAGACTTGGCTAGATGCAGGATTAACAAACCACCAACTCAGCGTCAATCTATCGGGGGCTCAATTTAGACAATCAGACTTGTTCCATCAAATTACTCAGATTTTGTTTAAGACATCATTAGAGCCTAAGTTTTTAGAACTAGAATTAACTGAAACTATTTTAGTAGAAAATATTAGAACCAATATTCAAAGATTAAACATGCTGAAAAAGTTAGGTATTCAGATATCTTTGGATGATTTTGGGACAGGGTATTCTTCTTTAGGTTATTTGCAACAATTTCCTTTTGATGTCTTAAAAATAGATGCTTGTTTTGTTCGAGATATTGATCAAAATCAGGTTAACGCCGTCATTACCAAAACAGTGATTGAAATGGCTCATCAATTAGGGCTAAAAGTTGTGGCTGAAGGGGTGGAAACTACAGCAGAATTAGATTTTCTAAAAAATGTTCAGTGTGATGCCATTCAAGGGTTTTTGTTTAGTCGTCCTTTGGCAGCAAAAGAGTTTCAAAAATTGGCAATGGATAATATGAATATATTCAAAAGCTCTTAGCTCCGAGCTTTTAGTCTGAGTGTAACTGCTAAAAGCTAATTGGGTGAAAGACCTCGTTACCTGTGCAGTGTCAAGGGTAGCTTTTGAGTAGGAATACTCTTGATCAAAACACGACTTACAATCAGATAAGTTCAAAACTCTATTTGATTGCAGCTAATAGCTAGTAGCTAATGGCTAATAGCTAGGGCGAAGCCCATTTATTGTGATGTTTTGGTATAGCCTTTGTAGGTGGTAATAATGAACTGGGTTTATAGTTATAAACTGGTAGAGCGAGTATATGCTGATGCTCGATTTGAACTTGAGCGGCTGGTTCATGAATCAGATCAGGATTTAGTTTTAATTAAAACTATGAGTTCTCAGCTTTCAGGTATTGAAACTAAAAAAAGTTTAAGCCAAGAGTATACTTTATTAAGTAATTTTGATATTAAAAGTATCATTAAACCTCATGGATTAAAAAGGCACGAAAACAAGGCAATTTTAATCCTCGAAAATTTTGCAGGACAAAGTTTAGTTCAGTTTCT
>JBJOPG010000237.1:0-8812 GCA_046050865.1 Cyanobacteriota bacterium | reverse complement strand
CCCCAATGTACTAGAAGCCGTTGGTTACGATCCTGAAATCTATACAGGGTTTGCAGCCGGTTTTGGGGTAGAGAGATTTGCCATGGTATTACACCAAATCGATGATATTCGTCGTTTGTACAACAGTGATCTACGTTTCTTGCAGCAATTCTAATTTTTGGCGTTGCTGATTTAAAGTACACCACAAGGGTGCAACGTGAAACTGATAATAATACTGCTCGTAGCTATAAGCCATAAGCTCTAAGCTGACCGAAGGGAATCCTTTAGGGCTAAGCTTTTTAAAAATTCACAAAACCGTAAAAATTTCCATAATCATACCCCGATTCAGCAACGCCCTAACTTTTAAGTTGCAGTTTTCAAGGCGATTTCCCTTCGGGAACCCTATAGGACTAGCCCTAAAGGATTCCCTAAAGGGTACACCTTCGGATAAGCTTCGCGTCCTTCGCGTCGCGCTTCACGAGCGCCGAAATAATGCGATCGCTGTAAGTCAAACGCTGTAGACAAACTACCTAAGGCTGTTTAATCTTCGCTTGTTCTAAGGCGGCAAGTTCCATTTGAAAGTGGGCAATCTTATCCAGAATTTCTCGTTGCCTTGGCTGATCTCTAACATAAGCTAAAACCGTAGACCAGGCTCTAATTTGTGCTTGTTTTAGCTCTATTTCGTCAGTATCTTGCAAAGCTAATTCCAAATCTTTAATAGTTAAGCCATCTGGTTTTTTGGTATTAGCTAAAGACTGCCATTGTGCTGCCATCTGATAGGATTTGATCGCTGCTTCTTTATCTCCCATGAACAGCAATTCATCCAACCCTTTAGAAGTCCAAAGATATGCAGCCTTTTCAGATGCAGGATCGACAGATACTAGTACTTTTTCCATTAAGGCGATCGACTTTTCGGGATAGCCTGCATACATGGAGTTAGCAATGGAAAGATTGAGGTAGGCGGTGGTGAAGCGGGGGTCGATACTGGTAATGGTTTCAAAGTATTCCGGGACTAGCTTGTAACCGATAGTTTCTCTAGCTTTAGTATCACCAAAATATTGCACAAAGTCCAAATATGACCAATCCGCCTTAAGATTCTCAAAATCCAAATGAGCAGTTTGCTTTTGCCAATCTACTGATTTTGCTTGCTCTTGTTCTTGCGCCAGATAATCAGCATAGTTAAGTTTTTGGACTGACTTTTTATATTCCTGACTTTGTAAAAGTACTATTCCTGCTAATGTGATAAAAGGAGAAAGGAACGACAAAACTTTAGTTGTTTTTCCTAGTATTGCATTGGGCATAAGGACTTAATCAAGAATAAATATGAATATAAAAATATTAAAATAACTGGTTCTCAGTATTTTTTCGTACAAGAATACACTTATATTATCATTCGCTTTGGAGAAAATAATGGTTGGCAATCTTGGTGAATAATCTCCTAAGATTTAAGTAAAGTGCTGATGATATTTGCCTTAATCGCGATTTTAACGATTACTCTAGAGCTAATAATTAGGGTGGGAGTTTATCAAAATTTCATGTACTGTTCATCAAAATGAATTCAAGATCATTAATTAATCAATTAATCGTATGGAGCGACGAAGTTTATTCAAAATTTTGATGGGGTCGGCGATCGCCTTAAAATCTTTCAATCCTGGCAAAGCGGCAGCGAGTACTTGGAGTTATCAGGGGGCAACAGGAACACCAATTAACATAGAGGGGTCTGGATTCACTTTAAATGTGGGCAGTCTAGATTTAAATTATCAAGATACGCCTCTGGCAATTGTTAATAATGGTCATACCGTTCGAGTCGATTATCAGCCTGGCAGCACCTTAACTTTAGATGGTGAAGTGTATGAACTATTACAGTTTCACTTTCATCAACCCAGTGAGCATTTAATTTCGGGCAAGGGGTCGGCAATGGAAGCTCATTTTGTCCACCGCAATCAGATCACAGGAGATTTGGTGGTCTTAGCGGTATTAATGGCGGAAGGAGAGATGAATAAGTCACTAGAATCTATTTGGCAACAAATTCTTCCTGCTGATAGTCCAGCAGCTCAAATATCAGACTTAACCATTAATGCTTTGCAATTACTACCCGAAAACAGTCGGCAATATTACCGCTATCAAGGCTCTTTGACTACGCCTCCCTGTTCGGAGATTGTAACCTGGTTAGTGTTGAAACAACCTGTGTCAGTATCCAAATCCCAATTAACTAAATTCTTTGGGGCGATCGGTAACAACGCCAGACCAGTGCAGGCTTTGAATCGCAGATCGTTGTTACAGTTTGATTAGTTAGTTAATTTAGTAAATTAGTAAAAATTTGCATTTTCTCATCAACTCCATCCGTTAAAATTGAGGACAGATAAGACATAGAGATTATAGTATCTCAAAATATATATCAGAGAATTTACAATGGTTGCTTCGCCTATAGAATCACTTTCTTTAATTGAAATTGCTCAACAGACTCGCGCAGCAGCAATGAAACTAGCGGTTTTGTCTACCGATGAGCGGAACTCTGCTTTAGAAGCGGTGGCAAAAGCTTTAGAAGTAGCTACCCCAGCCATAATTGCTGCCAACGAAATGGATCTTCAAGTAGCGGAGTCTGATCACCTGGCTCCCGCACTATATGCTCGATTAAAGCTAGGAGAGTCTAAGTTACAGGCGGCGATCGCCGGCGTGAGAGATGTGGCAAAACTCCCTGATCCGATTGGTGCCATTCAGATTCACCGTGAACTAGATGAAGGTTTGATTTTAAAGCGGGTAACTTGTCCGCTCGGGGTCTTAGGTATTATTTTTGAAGCGCGACCTGAGGCTTTGATTCAAATTACTAGTTTGGCTATTAAGTCGGGTAATGGGGTAATTCTCAAGGGCGGGAAAGAAGCAATCAATTCCTGTCAAGTATTAACTCAAGTAATTACTCAGGCTTTGGCATCGACCACAGTTGACCCTGCTGCGGTGCAGTTGTTGACAACCAGAGAAGAAATTAAACAGCTATTAGAACTGGATCAGTATGTAGACTTGATCATTCCTCGCGGTTCTAATTCTTTTGTGCGCTATGTTCAAGACAATACCCGTATTCCTGTTTTGGGTCATGCAGATGGTATTTGTCACCTATATTTAGACCAAGCAGCGGATTTAGCTAAGTCGATTAGAATTGCCGTTGACGCGAAAACCCATTATCCCGCCGCCTGTAATGCCATTGAGACTTTATTAGTTCATCAGGATATCGCCGAGGAATTTTTACCTCAAATTGCGAAGGCGCTCCAAGCAGAGTCAGTAGAGTTAAGGGGAGATGAGGCAACGAGAAAAATTATTGCAGCGATTCCAGTTAAAGAACATGATTGGCAAACAGAATATAGTGATTTGATTCTGGCGATTAAAATTGTTGATTCTTTAGAGACAGCGATCGCCCATATCAATCAATATGGTTCCAAACATACCGATGCGATCGTCACTGAAGATTCTCAGGCAGCGGAATTATTTCAGAATCAAGTAGATGCTGCGGGGGTCTACCATAATTGCTCGACCCGCTTTGCTGACGGCTTTCGCTACGGTTTTGGCGCAGAAGTTGGCATTAGTACTCAGCAGATGCCTCCTCGTGGCCCAGTGGGCTTAGAAGGTTTGGTTACCTATAAGTATAAAGTGACTGGAGATGGTCATATTGCTGCTACCTATACAGGTAAAGACGCTAAAGCTTATACTCATCGGGATTACTTTTAAAAGCTCTTAGCTTTTAGCTTTTAGCTTTTAGCTTTTAGCTAATTTACCCCTTTTCCCTCTTGAGAAGCTAGTTCATTATGATTTGTTCAAAAAGTCTATTTACTAGTTTGATAAATTCTGACAGCAACCAAAGAGTGAGAAAGGCGATCGCCATACTCAACATTTTCCAGCCATCTTCTAGATCTTGAAGTGTGGTTATTAGCACCGTTCCTGGTTTAGTCACAAAATCCCAACTATTGAATCTTTCAAACCTACCGAGATAAACTCCTACGATGCACAGACTATGGGCGATCGCATTGACTAGGGTGAGATATTTAGGTGCGATGAAATTGGTTAAGTATTGCTCTAGTTTGACGAGAGAGATTACATAAGCTTCAAATCCCAGACAAATAAAGAGCATATATTGAGGAATTAAAATTAACACAATTGCCCAGTAGGGATAATTTTCCTGGCTCAATTCCACAATGTGAATTGAGTCCGTCAAGATATAAGGTGCATTGGGTAAGAAGGCAATAAAAATCAGTAATAATGTCCACCACCACAGGTTACGGATAACTGGGAGACGAAAGAGATAAAAGCTTAGGGCAAAGGGAATAAAAGCTAAAAATAAATTCCAAATAATCCGAGATGTACTTTGATTAAATAAATGACCAGAAATATAGACCCAGTCAAATAATTTTTCTGATGATGCTGTCATTTACGGTTGCTCAACTGTTGTTGTTTGGCAGCGCTGTTTAACTAAGGCGATCGCTTGATCAACTTTCTCAGGGAAGATTACTACCAAACTGTCTTTTGCAGCTCGGTTTAAAGCGGTATGAGTTGCGGCAATTTCATCTAAAATAATCTCCTGCACCTTGTCGGCACTGACTTGATAGACTCCCTTTTGAATCAGATCGGCAACCGCTCCCGGTTCTCTTCCCCTAGAATCTTGATCTTCTTTGATAATTATTTGGTCAAAAATTTGAGCAGAGATATTACCGAGTAAAATAAGATCTTCATCACGGCGATCGCCTGGCCCCCCCACAACACCGATCTTGGTTCCTTCCCAGTTACGCACAAAATCTCCTACTGCTTTGAATCCGTGAGGGTTATGGGCATAATCGATTAGTACCTGATAATCATGCACCTCAAACAAATTCATTCTACCTGGCGTTTGTTCCGCTGACATCTGAAAAGTACGCACTCCCTGACGGATCTGTTCAATATCGACTCCCTGGGCGAAAGTAGCCAAGCAACTAGCCAAGGCATTGGCAATCATAAAGGGAGCTTTTCCTCCCATAGTCACGGGAATGTTAATCGCTTTCTCGATCCTGAGAGTCCATTTGCCTTCTAAAATCGAAAGATAACCATTTTCATAGACTGCCGCTAATCCGTTTCGACGAGAATGTTCAATAATCAGCGGATTATCGGGGTTCATCGAGAAGTAAGCTACATGACAGTTAACCTTTTCCGCCATGGCGGCAACTAAAGGATCGTCCGCATTAAGAATCGCATAACCATCCGCTTTAACTGTTTCCGCCACCACTGCCTTAACTCTTGCCATTTGTTCAATAGTGTCAATGCCACCCAAGCCTAAATGGTCAGCAGCTACGTTTAAGACTACGCCAATATCACAGCTATCAAAAGCTAAGCCTGAGCGTAAAATACCACCTCTGGCGGTCTCTAACACCGCAACTTCGACGGTGGGATCTTTGAGAATCGCTGCCGCACTATAAGGCCCTGTATTATCTCCCTGTTCTACTAAATATTCTTGGATATAAATACCATCGGTGGCAGTAAAGCCCACCACCTTATCCGTTTGACGATAAATGTGGGCAGTTAACCTGGTAGTCGTGGTTTTGCCGTTAGTTCCCGTGATGGCAACGATGGGGATACGACTAGGAGTTTGTTCGGGGAACAGCATTTCTAATACCGATGCCCCAACATTTCGGGGTAGACCATGACTGGGGGCAGCATGCATTCTAAAACCAGGAGCAGCATTAACTTCGACAATCACCCCTTTTGTTTCATTGATCGGCTTACTGATATCTGAAGTGACAATATCAATCCCAGCGATGTCTAGACCAATTATTTTGGCGACTCTTTGAGCCAGCCAGATGTTTTGGGGATGAATTTCATCAGTGCGATCGATCGCCTCTCCCCCAGTACTCAAGTTAGCCGTTGCCCGGAGATAGGCTACTTCCTGAGCCGGCAAAACCGAATCCAGGCTATAACCCTGCTTTTGCAAAACCGCCTGAGACGTTTGATCAACAATAATTTTCGTCAAAACATTATCATGACCGTCACCTCGTCGGGGGTCTTGGTTAGTTAGCTCAATTAGTTCCTTGATGGTATCTTGACCATTCCCCACCACATGGGCAGGAACTCTTTCCGCCACTGCCACTACCTTGCCGTTAATCACCAATACTCGGTGGTCGTTACCCTGATAATACTGCTCCACAATCACCGAGCGGGTTTTAGAAGCCTTACTCGCCAGATCGTAAGCCGATTCTGCTTCCTCTGCACTATTGATATTAATGGTAATGCCGCGACCGTGATTCCCATCCAAAGGCTTAATCACGATGGGATAACCTCCCACATCGGCGATCGCCTGTTCTAGCTCGTCTAAATACTCAATTACCGTACCTTTGGGAACAGGAACTCCGGCACTACTCAAAATATTTTTTGTCCCCTCCTTATCACAAGCAAGCTCTACTGCTAGGATGCTGGTATTGTTGCTCAAGGTCGCCTGAATTCGCTTCTGTCTTGCCCCATAACCAAGCTGCAACATCGCCCGCGCACTCAGCCACATCCAGGGGATTTTTCGCGCTTCGGCTTCCTTAATAATTGTCTCGGTAGAAGGGCCTAAAGTCGTAGCGGCATATAAATCTCGCAGATCAGTTAAATCTTGCTCTAATTCTATTGCAGAGTAGGTACCCGTAGACACAATGGACTGACATAATCTAACTGCTGCCCGACCCGCATAACGTCCCGCCTGTTCTTCTAGATATTCAAAAGCAACGTTAAAGACTCCAGGGGTCGAAGTTTCTCTGGTACGACCAAAACCTACGGGCATCCCTGCTAATTCTTGCAGCTCCAGGGCGATATGCTCCACAATATGACCCATTAAGGTGCCTTCTTTAATTCTTTCCAGAAAACCACCACGATGCTTACGAGAACAGTGATGTTCAATCAAACTCGGTAAGACCTGAACTATCCCCTCATAAAACCCAGGAATCTCATTCGACATTTTTTCCGTCAACTCTTCCAAAGCTAGCTGCATCACAATTAACTTAGTGCGCCGAATACTCCAGTAGTTGGGACCTCTTAGGGTCTGAGTCTTTAGAATTCTCATGGTGTTTGCTATTCTTTGCTTGGGAGCAGCATAGTGCGGAAAATAAATATTTAGCTCATCATCTCGTTACCCAGAGTTGTCAAACTGTTCTCAATGAACAATTTAATCTAACCTTATGACTTGATACCCTCGTTATTTCATAGATCTTAAAGATCGAAGCTGGCTAATGAAGGGGAAGATGACGCCGTAAATCATAGCGATCGCCGTAACTTAAGATATGTAGCCGAAGATTATGTAAACTCAACGGTTGATTGCCAATCGCTTGGTCTTGGTTTGAGTAGGACATTGCCTGAGCATCCACAATGGTGACTGCACCCTTGCCGATTACCTGAATTATCCCATCACTCTCAAACATGGCACAGGTATCTTCATCAATGCCAATGCCCAATAGTTCAGGATGAGCACAAATCGCACTTAATAACCGAGCTAAACGGTTACGATTATAAAAATGCTGATCTACTAACACTCCAGGAATAATATCTAGACCTTTAGCCATATCGACTAAAGCGCGATTAGGACATTCAGCACTACTCCCTCCAGAGATCATGTGATGACCCATGATTGCCGCGCCGGCGCTAGTGCCTGCCAGACTGATTTCTCGTTGCTGCGCTCTGGCAACAATCCGATTCATTAAGGGGGTATCGGCTAATAAACCGCAAAGACGAAGTTGATCACCACCAGTCAGAAAAATTCCTGTACAGTTTTCCACAAAATCAAGATAAGCTGTATCCTCTGCCCCTGGGCGATCGCGAATATCTAAGACCTCGACCTCTTTTGCACCCATCTCAATGAATAACCGACAGTATCTCTCCCCAATCAAAGCCGGTTCCCTCGAAGCACAGGGAACAATTCCAATCAGGGCATCGCTTCCCCCTGAACGCTGAAAAAAAGTTTGGAGTATTTCCTTACCATGAACTTTATCTTCTGCTCCACCAATAACTAAAATGGCGTTCTTAGTAGATTGAAAAGATGAACTGGTGTGATGTTTAACTTCGGTATTAATCATAATTGAATTGACGGACAAGAGAATGATCTCTGATACTCATGAGAGTAACGATGATCGCCACCCCACAACTGTGTCAAAGACTACTTAAATTTTCTATTAAATTTCAGAGTCAGCCAGACTTATACTTATTATTCTGAATAACTTGGTAAATTTTTATCGTGCGTTTTGATATTATCACTCTTTTTCCCGACTTTTTTGACTCCCCCCTCAATTGCAGCTTACTAGGTAAGGCGATCGCCAAGAAAATTGCTACGGTAAATTTAGTTAACCCCCGGGACTTTACAACGGATAAACATCGCAAAGTAGACGACATTATCTATGGTGGTGGAGTGGGTATGCTGCTTAAACCCGAACCGATGTTTGCTGCGGTAGAATCTTTGCCGATTTTGCCTCAAAGAGAAATTATTTTAGTTACTCCCCAAGGAGAACCTTTAAACCAGCCTTTACTTAAAAATCTCGCTACTAATTATCAACAGCTAGTCATTATTTGCGGTCACTATGAAGGAGTCGATGAAAGAATCAGGCAGAATTTAGTCACCAAAGAAATTTCTTTAGGAGATTTTGTTTTAACTTGTGGTGAAATCCCAGCTCTTGCTCTAATTAACGGCGTCACCAGACTTTTACCAGGAACAGTAGGCAAAGAGGAATCTCTCAAAACTGAAAGCTTTGAAACCGAATTATTAGACTATCCTCAATATACAAGACCCGCTGAATATCGAGGTTGGCAAGTGCCAGAAGTATTACGCTCAGGCAATCACAAGTTAATTGACGAG
>JBJOPG010000236.1:0-7197 GCA_046050865.1 Cyanobacteriota bacterium | reverse complement strand
CTATCGTCTGTTAAACAAGGATGATACCAATGCACCCCAGGATATTACTAAAGTTGGGGAAACAGTATCGATTCCCGCTAAAACTTCTTTAGCGTTAGACATTGAAGTGGAAGTGGGAAAAATATCTTCTGATGATTCTTCAGCAGTTAATTCCATTGGCATCGGCTTAAGTCCTACTTGTGGCTCTCCTGTGGCTTCATCGATCGCAATTTTGCCCCCGATTAAAATCGATAATGAGTTGATTGATCCTTTGGGCAAGATTACTGGCTGTGCAGGGGAAATCCTGCCCGATTATCAAGGATTTTCGGTTGCGCTTTATGATGCCGACCCTAATGACCCCACTGGTGCCACCGTCAGAAATGTTACCGAACTGACGGAGACTGAACTACCTGATAATCCCAATAACAATATCCCCAAGGGAGTCGAACCTAATACCCAGAACAGTAACCCCTTCTTTTTAGTTAATAGTGACCAGGGAAGATATTCGTTTCTGTTCGATAGCGATCGCCAGCAATTAACCAAAGGCGCTACCTATATCCTCGTGGTCAAGCCCCCTGAGAACTCAAAATATGATGAGCGTCGAGTTAAATTAGAAATTGGCGATCGCCTGGGAAATGTTGTTAAATACACCGCTACTTCTTTAGACGGAAAACCAATTCGTGCCAGTGATGGACAAACCACCATTACCGGAGAGATTGTGATTGTGGAAGATGCTGAACGGGTGGGTTTAGATCTGGCGGTACTAGATTTAGCTTCTAGCATCTGCGACGCACAGGAAATTCAGATTACCAAAACAGGCGATCGTGCCCTGGCAGAACCAGGGGATATTGTTCTCTATCGTTTAGCGGTGCGTAATTTATCCTCTGCCCCGATTCATAATTTACAGATTACCGATACTCTGCCGCCCGGTTTCCAGTTTGAACCCACTAGTGTACATGCCGAAAAAGACAAGGTGACTGTGGCAGTCAAAGTTACTCAAAGTAATAGCACCATCAGCATTACCAGTGATCTGACTTTAGCCCCAGACGAAACAATTAATCTGATTTATGGTGCGGAAGTAACTCCCAATGCCCTGAGAGGTTCAGGACGTAATTCAGCGATCGTCAATGCCACTAGAACAGACAATAACTTTCCAGTGCAAGATGGCCCCGCCATCCATACCCTGAGACTGGAGCCAGGAATTATTGAGGATGCAGGAACCCTGATTGGTCGAGTATTCGTAGATAAAAACTTTGATGGGGAACAACAGCGAGGAGAACCTGGTATTCCTAACGCGGTAATTTATCTCGAAGATGGAAACCGTGTCATTACCGACCCAGAAGGATTATTTTCCGTGATTAATGTTCTTCCTGGAATCCATACGGGTACTTTAGATTTAACCAGCATTGAAGAGTACCGCCTTGCCCCCAATATTCGCTTTATCGAGCGTAATAGCAGCTCTCGCCTTGTCCAGCTAGAGCCAGGAGGAATGGTAAGGATGAACTTTGGTGTAACTCCCACGGCTGCGGGAAAAAATACCAAATTGAGGCGCAAATTACCTGACGCATTACCTAGCAAATTACCCTAAAGGCAACTAAGACCCTCTTTAAAACCAAATTTTGCTTTATTTTTCTTTTTAACCACACAGATCCCTCAAGCCCTTTAAAACTCTTTAAAACAAGGGATTTTAAATAGATCTGATCCTTAGTTACTTTTATGAAGTCGATCATCAGCCTTGGAAACAACCTATCCCGACTACTCGTTGCTCTAGTGGCTACCCTTGCCTGTAATGCGTTTCACACGGCGATCGCTAAAGCGGAAACCGTAACCTCTGGGAGTCAAGATCGACCTACAGCAACAACTATCAAAGCGCCCCAGCTAATTGCTCAAGTTTGGGCAGATTTCGACTTAAAAGAACTCACTTTAGCTATTCCTCAAGAGAATTATCAAGGAAAACATAATAGTTTTAGTAATGCTGGTAGTTCTACTAATCAACTACTAATTGCTCAAATCCCGCCTCAGCAGCAGTTAATTGCCCAACTCTGGTCAGATATCCCGCACCAAGAGTTGAGTTTTATTACTCTTCCAGAACAGGAACAAGGTGCATCAGCAGACAAATTACTCATTTCCCAAGTCCAATCACCAGAATCTACCTGGATTGCTCAGTTATGGACGGACGTAAATCTAGCAGAACTTAGTTTGGCAGTGCCCCAAGCAGCGACCGAGAATGCCCCTGTCGAGGGAGTTTTCATTACGCAGCTATTACCTCACCAACAGCAATTAATTGCTCAGTTGTGGTCAGATATCGCCCACAAAGAACTTAGTCTTGCCACTCCTTCAGGCGATCGCTCTAACAGCAAGAACAATGCTAACAATGGATCTAGCAATAAATCCAATCAAATCCTAATTACGCAACTATTACCCCACCAACAGGAAATAATTGCTCAAGTCTGGTCGGATCTGAATACTCAAAAACTCAGCTTGGGCATCAGCGATCAGTTTCCAGAAATCCCGCCCCAGACTACTCAAGATCTGCCCGTAACCAAACTAATTAATTCCCTCAAACCAAACCCTAAACAGCAGCTAGCAACTAAAGCTTGGGCTGATGTAACAGTCCAACAACTAAGTCTTGCTGCTCCTGTAGATCAGTTTGATCAGATCTCTGCACTGTCTAGTCCCTTTGTGGAACACACCCCCGCAGTTCCTGTTCCTAGCAAAGAAGAAATTGCCACCAGGATTATTCTCGACCAGGTTCAGATTATTACCCCTGCACCTGGGGTAGTTATTGATGGCCTGAGTGATAGTAGTGTCACTGTTCAATATCCTGCCAATACTACCGTTAGGCTGGAGGTCAACGGTAAGGAAGTTGATCGTGCGCTGGTCACCAGGGAACAACTAGATTTTAAGACCAACCTAGTTACCCAAACCTGGGAAGGGGCAAAACTGAAGGAAGGCAATAACGAAGTGAACATCATTGCCAGCAGAAGTGGTTTTACCAAAGAAACGACGCGGGAAGTAATTGTTAATAGTAATTCTGAATCTACTGAACCCACTGAATCTATTAAATCTACTGAACCTACTGAAACCAGTGAGACTAAGATACCTGCTGAGTCAACGCCAGAATCTCAATCAGAATCTCAACCAGAGTCCACAATTACCTCTCCCGAATATTCCGAAGAGCAACTAGTCAAAATTCTCGCTCCTAAGCCTGATGCTGTCTTAGAAAATATTTCCAGTAGCGTCGTCATTCAGTTTCCCGAAGAAGCTAATGTGATGTTGCAGGTCAATGAAAAATCTGTAAATTCTACCCAGGCTGGTCGTACTGAGGTTAATCCTGTAACTAAAATCGTCACCCAAACTTGGTACGGTGTAATTTTTGGTACAGGAACTAATAAACTGAGTGTTCTCGCCACAACTGACGGCAAAAACTATTCAGAAACAGCCATTGAGGTTAAAGTTCCAGGCAAACCTGAGCGTTTAGAAATCTCCACCGTTGAAGCTCATATTCCTGCGGATGGTAAGAGTATTGCCACGGTTAAGGGCAGATTTTTAGATCACCAAGGAGAAGTTTCTTTCTGGAATGAAGTTATCACCCTCAATAGTAGTGATGGTAAGTTTATTGGTGCTGACTTGGCTCCTAATCGACCAGGATTTCAAGTGCGAACTAATCAAGGTGAGTTTTCTGCTTCCCTCCAGGCAGGATATGACCCAGGAAAAGTCACCATTCAAGCAAAAGCATCCCAAATAGAGGCATTTACTCAAATTCAGTTGGAAAACACCCTTCGAGAACATCCTTTACTTACTGGTTTTGCCAGTCTGCGTATTGGGGCGCGAGGCACAAATTACTATGATAGTTTCCGTGATTTTCTCCCCCTAGATCAAGACAACGATACCACCATCGATTTTGATTCCGCAGCTTTTCTGACAGGTAGTCTGGGGAAATGGACTTATACAGGAGCCTATAACAGCGATCGCCCTTTAAACGAAGACAGTCGGGGAGAAAACCGTCTTTTTCGTTCCTATTCTAGTGGAGAAGAAAATTATCCCGTTTATGGTGATAGTTCCACTACAGAAGTCACCACCCCCTCTATTGATAACGTCTATTTCCGTTTGGAACGCAATTCTCAGATTGAAGAAGCGGAACCCGACTTTTTTATGTGGGGCGATTATAACACTGAAGAATTTGCCAGTGAATCTCAAGAGTTTAGCGCCGTTACGCGACAACTCCACGGTTTTAAATCCAATTACAACTGGGGAGATTTTCAGTTTAATGCTCTCTATGCTAATAATCTCGAAGGTTTCCAACGAGATGCGATCGCTCCCGACGGTACTTCTGGCTTTTACTTTCTTTCCCGTCGCTTACTAATTCCTGGTTCAGAGGATATTTACCTGGAGCTTTCTCCCCTCAATGATGTGGGCAATGTAGTGAGGCGAGAGCGTCTCAGTTTGGGACTGGACTATGAGATTGATTACGACCGTGGCACACTATTTTTCAAAGATCCTGTGTTGCGAACTCAGATAGATCAAGAGGGTAATATTCTGACCCGTCGGATCGTTGCCACCTATCAATTTGAAAGTGAAGCTAGTCAATCCAACCTCTTTGGGGGGAGAGCGCGTTATCATTTCGACCGCGATTTTAAACATCCTTCTTGGTTAGGTACTACTTACCTAAATGAAAATCGGGAAGATCAAGATTTTGCTCTGTTTGGCTTGGACGCTTTTATTTCTCTAGGAGACTGGGGTAGTTTAAGTGGAGAATATGCCAATTCCGAAAATCAGACGATTTTTGCCAATGCTGACGGTTCCGCCTATCGCTTTGAAGGAAAAGTAAACTTTAGCCAAAATATTTTAGGTCGAGCTTACTATCGTCAGGCATCAACGGGATTTGCCAACAATGCCACCCTCAGTTTTGTTCCTGGACAGACCCGCTATGGTAGTGAATTAACCGCCAAAGTTGGTTCAAGCACCGATCTCAGGTTTTTATATGAACATCAGCAAAATAATGGTGTGGCTCCCAGACCGTTAGATCAGCTAGAAGACTTTCTGGATGAGGGGTCTGACCCTGTACCAGGCTCTCAGGTAGATAATAGCCTAGCCACGATCACCGCAGGGGTAAAACAAAAAATTGGCGCGGCAGATTTAGGAGTAGATTTAACCTATCGCGATCGCCAAGATAATACCCTGACTGGTAATTTAACTAGTACTTCGACCCAGTTGCGATCGCAATTTTCGATTCCCGTCATTGATAAATTAACTTTTCATGCCCTCAATGATCTAACTCTCTCCGATGACACTGATGCCCTATATTCTGACCGCATTGGCGTTGGTCTAGATTGGGAATTTTATTCTGGCTTGAGCCTGGTACTCAATCATCAATGGTTTACGAGGGGGAATCAGGCAGGAGACGCCTTAACTACTCTTGGTCTTCAAGGAGAATATACCCCCTGGGCAAACGCCACCCTGACAGGGAGACTCGGCATTACTAACGGCATTGCCGGAATCCACAATACAGGGGCGATCGGTCTACAGCAAAAAATCCCCCTCTCAGCAGGCTTAGACCTCGACCTCGACTATGAACGCACCTTTAACGACTTTGGCGACGATGAAACTGGCACCCAATTTCTTCAACCTTTCTCCGTTGGTCAGGGGGCAAGCGCTTTAGGCATTGATTCTGGTTCAACCTACGGCGTTGGTATTCGATATAGCGACAACCCAGACTTTACCGCCGATGCCAAATTTCAATATAGCGATGGCAAGGATGGCAGTAACACGGTGTTATCTGGAGGGGCAACAGGTAAACTCTCCTCTTCTTTGACTAGCCTGTTTAGCTTTAACCAAGCAAGTTCTGCTAATCAAAAGTTTGATATTGGCACCACTAGAAAAATCCGACTCGGTTTAGCCTACCGCAACCCGAAAGAAGATAAGTTTAATGCCCTATTGCGCTACGAATACGAAGAAAACCCAGGCTTAATTCCCGAAACCGTCTTCTTAGGTAGCGGCACGGGTTCTAGAGATCATTTGTTTGCAGGAGAGGTAATTTATGCCCCTAACTGGCGCTGGGAATTCTATGGCAAATTAGCCTTTCGTAATAGCAGAACCTTTATCGCCAATGATTTTGTCAACAGCAGTAATATCTCCCTCGGACAACTCCGAACTACCTACCGCCTCAACTATCACATGGACTTGGTAGGGGAAGTGAGAACCATCTGGCAAACTACTGCCGACTATACCGAATCCGCTTTTCTTTTAGAAGCAGGCTACTATCTCTCTCCTGAATTCAGAATCGCTGCGGGCTATGTATTTGGTAGTGCCGATGATGAAGATTTTACTGGGACTCGCTCCGCAGGAGGCCCTTATCTAGGGATGACGGTGAAACTCAACGGTTTACTGGATGGCTTTGGACAACATAGCCCACCCAAATTACCCGAAGGCGCAGATAGCCAGGGCAGACGCAAAAAAGTAGGGGAGAAGGGCCCTTCGTCCCTACAAGAGGAACGTTCACCCGTTCAGGACAAAAAAGTCAGGGAACAGGAAACAGAGAACAGGAAGACAACAACTAAAAATTAAAAACTATTTATTATCCCCATATTCCTCATGTTTCTCCATCGCAACCCACAAAATCTAATTCCTCAAGTCTTTTTAACCATTTTAGTTGCTAGTAGCTTACTTACTTGTCAAAAACAAGCCGTCTTGGCACAGGAAGACCTGACATCATATAAAGCAATAGTCAATAGCGATCGCGACGGGATCAATCCTGATCAGGAATTAACCCTGAGAGAGGCGATTAGTCTAGTCAACCACACCTTGACTTGGCAAGAACTGAGCGCCCCAGAACAGAAGCAGGTCACAACCTTTTCTAGCAAAGACACTTCGCGGATTGAATTTGATTTTGCCGCCCCCGTGAAAATTGAGTTGGAAAGTACTTTACCTCCCTTAATCAATCCTGGGTTAGTGATTGATGGTACGAGTCATCCTGATTATGACCCAAGTAAAATAGCTACCACAGAAATAGCCATCCCTATACCTATGGTGAGTATCACTGCTGCACCAGGGAAAAACGTCTTTTGTGGTCTGACCATTGCAGGCGATCGCATTACCGTTAAAGGTCTAAGCATCTATGGTTTTAGTCAACCCAATTTTCCCACCGACACCACCCCAGGAGGGGATATTGTGGTCAGTTCTCGTTTAACTCAGCTCGACAATTTAGCTAATGATCAA
>JBJOPG010000235.1:0-7226 GCA_046050865.1 Cyanobacteriota bacterium | reverse complement strand
GCTGCCATGATTGGTTTTGCGGCAATTTTGATTATTGAATACACTACAGGCAAAGGTTTATTGGCTTGGTTAGGTTTGCAGTAAAACCGAGGAATAAAAGAGGAAAGGATGAGTGAATTAGCGATCCAAAATAACCAGAATAGCCAAAATAACCAGAAAAATTCTGGCGCGGTGTTAATTTCTCCCGACCTTTTACCTTCATCTCTGGATTCTCTTCCTCTTCAATTAGGGGTAATGGCTTCTGGGAGTGGGACTAACTTTGCTGCGGTGACACAAGCGATCGCGGAGGGAAAACTCAACGCACAGATCAAAGTTTTAATTTACAATAACCCTCACGCCAAGGTCAAAGAACGAGCCCAAGAGTACGCTATTCCGACTGTTCTAGTAGATCATCGAACATATCAGAGTCGAGAAGACTTAGACCAAGAAATTGTAACTATCTTGCAAACCCATGGTGTAGATTGGGTGGTTATGGCGGGATGGATGCGGATCACAACTCAAGTTTTGTTGGACGGTTACCCTAATCGGGTGATTAACATTCATCCTAGTTTATTGCCTAGTTTTAGAGGGATTAAAGCAATTGAACAAGCGTTACAGGCAAAAGTAAAAATCACTGGTTGTACGGTGCATTTAGTCAGTTTAGAGGTAGACAGTGGTGAAATTATTATGCAAGCGGCAGTTCCAGTGTTGGAAGATGACACCCTAGATACTCTTCATGCCAGGATACAGGTACAAGAACATCGTATTTTACCCCAAGCGATCGCGATCGCGGCATCTAAATCAAGCTAGTTAATACTTGAATACCAGCAATCAAATTGCAGCCTACATACCATAATTGCGATTAGGCTCCGCCTATGCTTTGCGATCGCTGATTAGAGAAGAGGCTGCTAAAATTTGGCAGATGTAGTTTTTACCAAGGTGATGTAACCGACTGATGCAAGTTTGCTTAGTATTGATTGAGATTGATACCAGCTTCTTTCGCCATTGCACCGATACCTCTTTTTTCCAAAGTCTTAATTGCTTTAGTGGATAGACGTAATCTTACCCAGCGATTACCTTCCGCCCACCAGACTCTTTTCCATTGCAAGTTAACCCCCTGCAATTTTTTGGTGCGACGGTGGGAGTGAGATACCGCCATGGCATTGTTGGCTTTTTTGCCCGTTATTGTACACTTACGACCCATGATTTACCTTAGAATATGTTTCACAATCTCCCATTATAATCAAACTTAGACCTGCATTCTAATTTTAATCATTTTATTTTGTCCAAGAGGTGCTTCTCGACAGAGATATTTATCGCTCCGCACCGAAGAAAATAACCTATATATCTAGGATACGTTGATCACAAAAAACTAAACCCAACGATGGGCAAATTGCACTAACTCTTCCACCAAAAATTCATCTTGCCAGCTACAATCCTGGCACTTAAATCCAAATCTGCGGTTAGTCAAAATTTCTCGATACTCCAGCTTCTTAGACAGACAATGGGGACAGCAACCTTTGAGTATGCAAAACTTTAATGATTCCTGTTTGTCTTTGATAACTTTCTCTGGATAAAAATAATCTAACTTGTTTAAGTTCGCATATCAATGCGCCTGATGTCAGTACGCTATTGTACCGTTAATCAACCCTAAGTTTAACCTCTACGAGAACCTAGCAAACGTAGAAATTCATTTTGGATCAAACGGTAACATTCACAGGCAGTTTCTTCTAAAGCTTGTTGATCCAGAATCATGATTCTACCTCGACTATAGCGAATAATCCCTGCTTGCTGTAACAACCCTG
The DNA here is from genome assembly GCA_046050865.1 of Cyanobacteriota bacterium. Classification (GTDB taxonomy): domain Bacteria; phylum Cyanobacteriota; class Cyanobacteriia; order Cyanobacteriales; family Xenococcaceae; genus Waterburya. Next base: position 5,442 of record JBJOPG010000235.1, on the reverse strand, counting down.
CGGCGACGGTAACCCCTGAACGACGCGTACCTAACATATTAGCGATAAATTCTTGAGTCAAGGGCAATTCATCTTGTAGGATACAATCCTGAACCGAAAGCAACCAACGGGCGAGCCTTGCTTCTATATTATGCTGACGATTACAGGCTGCACTTTGAGATACTTGAGTTAATAGGGCTTGAGTGTAGAGCAGTAGCAGTCCGTGCAGTTTTTCTCCTCGCTGGAATTCTTGGCGTATTACCTCCGCCGAAACCTCTAACGCTGTGCCAGAAACCTGGACGATTGTTCTACTGATGGTGGAACTACCCCCTAAAATAGCGGATAGACCAATCATGCCTTCATTCCCAATCAAACCGATCTCTGTCGTCGAGCCATCCATCATAATGGATACTAACGAGATCATGGCTCGTTGAGGAAAATAAATTTTTTGAATCGGTTCGTTCGGTTCTAAAAGAATTTCTCCACTGACGAGATCAACAGGTTTTAAATGGGTAGCGATTCGCTGGTATTCATCTGGAGGTAAAGCTGCCAATATTTGATTAACAGGAGAATCTACATAATCGGTCATTATTTTCGGGAATCGTCTGAATTAAATTAAGTTGAAGCAGACTATACCAAGATTCGAGTCTATGCTAGCAGCTAATATAGATCTTTTGTTATGCCTCTCCTAATATCGGCTATGGCTTCATTCAATCAGACTCTTACAAACTTGCGATCGCCTGTAATTTGTGTGATTTGTTAGGAATTATACAGAACTGAAATTTCTCCATCGGTTCGCTATTGCACTTAAATTCATATTTCTTAATATTTTCTCATCCTTATTTGCTCTAAAAAATATGCTCAACCCTTTTGAGAAGGGTCAAGATAGATTTAAGCAAGAATTGGCGGAGATTTTAAAAACTGAGTTTTAGGTGCTGAGTTCTAGGCACTAATAGCAATAGAAATTACTTGAGAAATCGGCGCAGGAGCAGCCATATCTGAAGGGAGAAAAATACGGATGCTGACAGCAAATAAAGCCACTAGGAAGATTAATAGCACAATGAAGGGCGCTACATATTGTCGAAAAAAACTCATAAAACAAAATGTCAAACTAAAAGACAAACTCTGATCGGAATTTGGGGGTTAATCATTCCCTCTAGACTAAAGATCTTAGCGTAAATTAGAGTTTTCTTTGGTGTAATTCTCTGACTATGGCGACTCATGGTGATTGATCGATTCTAAATGTAAATGTATATCTTTAAAACTGTCAGCCTCTATAGGCTAATCCAGAGATTTTCTTTCTATATGCTACCGTTAGCAGTAACTGAAATCCTTTTAATCTCATACCGATAGTTCGCTACAATTTAAAAATCTTGCGTCCAGATATGTCATGTCAGACTCAGACTTTACTATTCCCATTTCCCAGTCCCAAAACTCTTCTGCTGAAAATTCTGCTGAATATGGTTATAAGGCGCTCAAGGCGGGAGATTTCTTAAACCAAAGATTTGATATTATTCGTGAACTCGGTAGCGGTGGGTTTGCGACAACTTACTTAGCGTTAGATCGGCATGCAGCAGGACAAACAAAATGTGCTGTCAAACAATTACAGCCAAGATTTAATAGCCCTTCAGTTTGGGCTAGTGCCAAAGAACGCTTGGCAACAGAAGCCATGGTGTTGCAATGGTTGGGAGAACATCCTCAAATCCCCAAATTTATTGGTCATTTTGAAGAAAATGAGCAATTTTACCTGGTATTAGAGTTTATTGAAGGAGAAGAGTTTGAGCAAGAAGTTCATCGCCAGATACTCGATGAAACTCAAGCAATTAATTTTTTAGTTGATATTTTAGGAATTCTCAAGTCTGTTCATCAACAGGGTATTATTCACCGTGATATTAAGCCCTCAAATTTAATTCGCCGCAAAGAAGATGGCAAAATGATTCTGATCGATTTTGGGGCAGTTAAAGAAATCGGTACCATGGCTTTTGATGTGAGTAAACAGAAGGTAAAAACTCAAATTATTGGTACTCCTGGCTATATGCCTCCAGAGCAAAATAATGGGAAACCGATTTACAGCAGTGATATCTATGCTTTGGGCAAAACTGTCATTTTTGGGATGACGGCTAAATCACCTACGGAATGGGAGATGGCGGAACCTGATGGTACAGTGTCTTGGAATCAAAAGCTAGCCGTTAGTGAGGCTTTTCTCAAAGTTGTTAATCGGATGACCACAGAGAGTCCTGCCCATCGTTACCATAGCGCTAGCGAAGTTCTTCAGGATTTAGAACCGTTGCAAATGATTGGTAAGACCATTGGGGGTAAGTACCAAATGGTTAAATATTTGGGGAGCAGCCAAAACATAAATTCCTATGTGGTTACCAGCTTAGATCAGAATGAGACTCGCTACTATCTGGAAATTGTTAAGGTACAAAATTCTCAACGGGTATCTTTATCTACTATTACGCAAGAAATCATGACGGGGTTCAGCAACCTGTCAGTAGCAGACAAAGAACAAAGTACGCCGAAGATCATCGAATATTTTGTGGATGAATCGCAAATTTTTATTGTTCAAGAATATATTGAAGGGAAAGATCTGGCTCAAACAGTGACAGATCAGTTTATTCTCTCAGAAGCGGAAGTCATTGATATTTTAATTAGTACTGCCACTGCCCTCAATCCCTTTCATCGGCAGCAAATTATTCACGGTAATCTGCAACCCTCCAGTCTAATCAAACGCAGTGATAACCACAAAGTGACTTTAGTTGATTTTGGTCTAGTTAATACCGCCGTTAATTCAATTCCCAATAGTAAAGCGGGATATATTCCTCCAGAACAAATTGCTGGCCGCGCTACCTGCGGGAGTGACATCTATGCTTTGGGGATGACAGCGATTCATGTTTTAACAGGAACCTCACCCCAAAAGCTCGAAAAAAATCCCCGCACAGGGGAAGTGCTCTGGCATCGTAAGGCAAGAATCTCTCCGAACTTTGCTAAAATTCTCGATAAAATGATTTGCCTGGATAAAAACCAGCGATATCAATCTCTTAATCGAGTACTCAAAGACCTGAAAAAGATTAAGCACAAGTCACGATTCAAGGGTCTTTACAAATATCTTTTGGTTGCTCCACTGCTCATCTTTGGTATTTTGATCGGCATGGCTCAATGGGCACAGCGGGTAGCAATTTTGGAATTTTACAAGGGAGATCTTAAATTAGAGTCCAGCCAGTATCAAGAGGCAATTACCTATTATGAGAATGGACTCAAAAAATTGTCCAATACTAGAGGTCAAGTCAGAAATTTTGAATCGGTTTGGCTCAAGAAAGCAAAAGCTCAACGACAACTAAATGACTATCAAGGAGCTTTAGAAACTTGTAGCAAGGCTCTCAAGCATTACCAAAGTCCTCAATTGTGGAACTGTAAAGCCTTAACTCTCTATAGTCTCCAGCGATATGATGCGGCGATCGCTGCTTATGAGCAATCCATTAAACTTGAGCCTGATAATATCTGGTGGTGGAATAACCGTGGAGAAGCCTATATTGGGATGAGGGAGTATGACCACGCCATTGCCGATTTTAAACAGGCGATCGAGCTAGACCCCGTTCGCAGTTTTGTTCCCTGGAACAATTTGGGTAAAGTTTACTATCAGCAAAAACAATATCAACAGGCGATAGTAGCTTATAATCAAGCCTTGGCAATTAAACCTGAATACTTACCTGCTTTAATTGGTTTGGGTAATACCCAAAAAGCTAGTAAACTATACGACCAAGCAGCAGATTCTTATAACCAAGCACTGGAAATTGATCCCGATTACTATGAAGCCTGGTATGGTAAGGGTTCTGTTGCCGAATATCTCGCCCAGTATAATACTGCCAGGGAATATTATCAAAAAGCCGTAGAGTTAAAGCCTGATTGGGAAGCTGCCACTAATTCCTTGGCTAGAATTGATTCTAAATTAGGTATTTAGTGGAATGTAAAGTGAAATTGAAATGCAAGATCGAGGCAGGTTAGAAGCGAACGGCGACGTGAAGCTAATCCTTTAGGGCGTTCGCCCGTACAAAAGTAATTAATGAAGGAAATACTTGCTCGGATTAAGCCTTATCTGCGGTGGTTTATTCTAGGAGGAGTCTTATTCTTTCTGGTTAAAACAGTAAAAGACCGTTTTGCTGAAGTTTCAGCCATTCGGATGGACGCTAACGGCTGGGGCATATTGGCGATCGCTGTTCTCGTCACGATCATTGCTCATGTTTGGTCTGGTTGGGTCTGGACTTGGATTCTGGCTATCTTTAAGCAACCCCTGGGGGTAGCAGAAGGCATCAGAGTATATCTGGTTACCAACATCGCTAAATATTCTCCTGGCAATATCTGGCACTTTTACGGCAGAATTACCGCCGTCGGACAAAAAGGTGGCTCCAGGGGAGCCGCAACTCTCAGCGTGCTGTTAGAACCGTTATTAATGGCAGCAGCAGCTTTATTGATCGGTATAGTTAGTAGCACTTTTAGCGGCACTTTTAGCGGGGAGAGACAGATCTGGTTGCAGCTAGGGGCATTAGGGGCAATCTTGATGGGAATTCAGCCACGGATTCTGAATATTCTGTTACATCGTTTAAGCCGTAGCAAAAATAAAGCCGACGCATCCGCAGCCGAGGCAATTGAACTAAGCAAATATCCCCTCGCACCTTTCTTAGGGGAAATGGGCTTTGTCATCTTCCGGGGCATAGGCTTTATTCTGACCTTTGTGGCGTTACAAACAGTATCCTGGCAGCAAATTCCACAACTGTTTTCCTCCTTTAGTTTTGCTTGGTTGTTGGGTCTAATTGTTCCTGGGGCACCAGGGGGACTAGGAATCTTTGAAGTTACTGCCTATGGACTGTTAGATAATAACCAGTTTCCCAGCGAAATCGCGGCGGTGGCACTGTATCGTCTGATTAGTATTTTGGCAGAAGCGATCGCCGCCCTAGTCTGTTTTCGGCGTAAAAATTAAGCTTGTAGTTTATAGCTCATAGTTTTCAGCTAGGAAAAAGCCCTTTCACTTCAAACCTAAAAAGTTTTTGAGCCATTCCAGAAAATTGCCCACATCATTAGTGGAAACCTTGAGCAAAGAAAGAATACCCACGACGATTAAAACCGTGCCGATCAAAAAATTATTTTCATATAGAGCCAAACCGACGATCGCAATAAAGTAAGGTGAGACAATCCGACTAACTCTCTCCACTGTGGACACTAGCTCTTTATCTTCGGTGATTTCCTCGGTCTGCAACAGAGTATCCTGGGGCGGGGTTAGATTTGCCGTTGGGGGGGACAATTTAATGTCTTTTAGATCAGACATAGTAGGCTTTTGCGGTTCACGGGGTGACTTTCCAAACATAATTCAACTTATTGGGCGGTAAATATAGTAAATATAATTGCTATTTTAAGATAGCCTGTTCTTAAGAGTTAATCGGCAACACTTATCTCACGCAACTTTTT
>JBJOPG010000234.1:0-8469 GCA_046050865.1 Cyanobacteriota bacterium | reverse complement strand
CAAAAGAGACTAAGGAAATTAATCATCAGTTAAGAGATTGTTTTAAACAAACATCACCATTGCCATCGTCAGTAAAGCTAAATATTTTTCCCAGTTTAGAACAGGAAGTATGGGGAGTATTAACCCAGGTTAAGGTTTTGCTGTCTCAAGGAGTTGCTACTCAAGATATAGTGTTGGTGTCAAGAGAAGCACAACTATACGGTGAGACTCTGATTGATGTTGCCTGGGAATATAATTTACCCGTGCAGATAGCCTATGAAATTCCTTTAGCCCAGACTCGTCTCGGTGCTTGGATCAAGATGTTGTTGGAGGTGATTCGAGATTACTTTCCTTTTGAAGCTACAGCCAAGTTGCTATCTCACCCTTTAGCCAAGTGTCTCCCTGCTGAGATGTGGCAACAAGCGAGAAAAACCCATCCCCAAGGTTTGCTAGCCTGGCAAGAGTTGGGCATAGATTTAAGTTTGCTGGACTTTAAAGCTAGTCATTCGAGAAATTTTTGGGTTAATCGTTTATTAGAGATCTTGTCTGCTTGGGATGTACTAGAAAATGCTAAATCTTGGGCGAGAGAAATAGTAGCTTACTATCGTTTACAGTCAGGATTACGAGAACTAATCAACCATCAAGGACTTAATTTAACTAAACAGGCTTTTAGTCAAGAAATTAACGAAATATTAGCCTTATTAACGATTCCTGCTCAACCAGGACGGGGAGGGATTGAGCTACATTGCCCGTCATCAATCCTGGGGACTAACTATCCTTATGTCTTTGTTTTAGGCTGTAGTTCAGGAATTTTACCCGCAGCGATCGCCGATGACCCAATTTTAGATTTTCATAGTCGCAAACAATTGGCTCAACAAGGTTTAAATATTAGCACTGCCATTGATCTAGCTTTAAAAGAAACCTTTGATTTCTACTGTCTCTTGAATGTGCCAACGCAACGCATTAACTTTTCTTATCCTGAATTAATCGATCGCCAGCCTGGTATACCGAGTCCTTATCTAACTCGTTTGGGCTTAAAACCAAGTCCGCTGAATAATTTACCCCTCACGAGTCTCGAACAAGCTCGTAAATTATATCTACGTCAACCAAAGTTATTAAAAAATTTAACACCAGATCGTTCCTGGTTAATGCCAGAAATTGCCCATGCTTTACAGGTAGAGAGTAATCGAGAAAAGGCGATCGCCCCCGATCAATATGATGGTGTCATCGGCATTGGTATTGATCCCCAAAGTAAGATTTTTAGTGCTTCTCAGTTAACCCAACTGGGGCAATGTCCCTTTAAGTGGTTTACAGCGCGGTTGCTAAAGCTCAAAGATTTAGTTGAAGCAGAGTCAGATCTTGGTGCCGCCATGCGGGGGAATCTCTATCACCGTTGTCTTGAATTATCTTTTTCAGAGATCAAAACCGCTAGGGACTTAGTTCAATTCAACCAAGAACGTCTAGCTCAAGCTTTTGCTACTGCTGAACAAGAATTAAAACTGACTGCATTACCAGGCTGGACAGCTCAACGGCAAGAACATCTAAACCTACTGACTCTCAACTTCGTTTCCCCTGATTTTTTACCCCAAGAAAGAGAAGTAATTGCCACCGAAACCAGATTTGAAATGCAGTGGCATGGTTTGTCCCTCAGAGGACAGGTAGATAGAATAGATCGCACTGCCACAGGTTTAACTATCATCGACTACAAAACTAGTGGTGTAACTCCCGCAGGAGTCAAAGATTCTAGCGGTAAAGCCAATCTCGATCTCCAACTAGCAGTCTATCAAGACGCGATCGCCCAACAATATCCCGATCAAGCAATCGACACCGCAGTTTATTATTCTCTCAGTAAACAGAAAATTCTGAGTCGCCCGCAAAAAGATCCCGCAGAATTAGCAGCTTTTGCTCACCAGGTAAAAAAACATCTGACCCAGGGACATTATCCCGTTGCCCCTGATCTAGATCGTAAAGCCTGTTGCTATTGCGATTACGATTTGGTTTGTCGCCAAGGCGATCGCTTAAGCCGTAAGCACCAAGATTTATACTGACAATTATTTTATTAAAAATTATTTAAAAATTTCCGTTAAATCGACCATTAAACCTGGCATCAGGTTTTCCCCCTCCAAACATCCGACATTATGCAAAACTTCTGCGGCGGATTTTGGGTATGAATCTTCACACCCAAAACGCGCCTCCCGATTGTTCTCTAGTCGATAAATCTCGACGCTTTTGTCATCAGGATTGATTAGCCAACCTAGTTTTACACCGCAGGAAATGTACTCAGACATCTTCTGTTGTAATTCAATCAAATCGTCCGTTGGCGACATTAACTCAATTACAAAATCAGGGGCAATCGGGGCAAATCTTTTTTGTTGTTCCTTAGTCAAATTATTCCAGCGAGATCGCTCAATCCAACTAACATCAGGCGATCTGATTGCGCCATTAGCGAGTTTAAAGCCTGTAGAAGAATCAAATATTTCACCTAGCCTGGTTTGACGATTCCAGATGCCAACTTGGATCAATAAATCAGAGTTTCTTCTACCGCTCTCACTTCCTGTTGGCGACATAACAATTAATTTTCCCTCTTTTGTAGTTTCAAATTTGCTTTCGGGATTATCAGCACATAGTTGCTCAAAATTGCGATCGCTTATCTGATCTGTAAAAGCAGAAATTTTAATAGTAGTCATAAAAAAGTGTATTCTTGTAACTTTTTTAATTATATAAGCTTTGCTAATTGCTAATAATTTGATTATGCCTTTGTTGCACTTCAAATTGTTACGTTGCGTTTTGAGGCATCGCGTTTTGGGTTTGAATCCTTATACCCAGAAGCCGACTGTCTGAATTTAACCTTTTTCTTGATATTTTCGAGTGCGATTAGGCTCCTCTAAAGGACTCCTAAAGGATACACCTGCGGATATAGCTTCGCTTCGCGATCGCATAATGAAGATTTGTATATAGCTTGATCCTGAAAATTGATTAAACATTTAATTAAAATTGGTAAATTTTCCAATTCGGCAGGGGCTTTTCTGACACAATGAGTGATTGCAGCGGTATCCAGTATTTTAGTATTAATATCTTCTATGTTCAGAAATATTTTATTCCCCATCGAATTAAGTCGGGAAGCTCGTAAAGCAATTCAACTGACAGCGGATATGGTTAAAACTCATCAAAGTAAACTAACTATCCTTTCCGTAGTTGAAACCAACGACGATGGGGCGATGAGTTCAGAACCACAGGTTGCGAAGTTGCTACAAGAAGCCAAATTATTTTTTGCTAATCAGGGAATATCTGCCGAAACTGTGGAAAGGGAAGGTTTACCCGCTTTTACCATCTGTGATGTTGCCGATGAAATTAATGCCGACTTGATTATTATGGGCTGTCGCGGTTTAGGACTAATCGATGAAGAAGCTGCTGCCGATAGCGTCACTAACCGCGTAATTAATCTCTCTTCTTGTCCTGTATTGGTTACAAGTTAATCTGGAACACTACTACCTACTACCTACTACCTACTACTTACTACCTACCTCCCTTGAGCAGCGCGATACTTGGCAGCTTTAGTTAATAAAGACTCAGCAAAGGCGATCGCATCTTCGGCGGAATGTCCTCCAGTGATTTGGGCTAACTCTTCGGCTCGTAATTGATGATTATTCAGGGCTTTAACTCTGACTACAGTGCGAATATCGACAAGACTACTGCCATTAGTTTCTGGAGATTTGCTAGCCTCTTCAATAATGGTTTTCTCAACTTTGAAATGACCATTTGCCATGGCGGCAATTAACGGTTGGTGGGTAACACACAATACCTGATGCTGTTTGCCCAGTTGATGGAGTTTTTCGGCGATCGCCTGGGCTACTTTTCCCGACACTCCTGCATCAATCTCGTCAAAGATTAAAGTTCCACAACTCTCTGCTGCACCCGTGAAACAGGCTTTTAATGCCAAGAGAAAACGGCTCATTTCTCCCCCTGAAGCAATGGCGGATAGGGGCTGAATTTCTTCCCCCGCATTGGGACTAAAGTAAAATACGATCTTGTCTGCACCCATTGCCGTCGGCGAACATGCCAGCAGGCGACATTCAAACACCACTTTATCCATTGCCAGGGGTTTTAATTCCTTCACTAGCTGCTTTTCTAACTTAGTTGCTGCCTTTTGCCGTAGTTGAGTAAGCTGCTCACATTCCTGAGTAAGCTGTGCCAACGCCTCTTGATAGGCTGATTCTAAAACGGCAATCGATTTTCCTCCCCCGGCAATGAGAGCTAATTCCGACTTTAGCTGTTCATAAAGAGCGATCGCATCACTCAAATCTGGGCCATATTTACGGCAAACCTGCTTTAATTGCCTAATTCGGGCTTCAATCTCTTCTAAACGTTCTGGATCAGCCTCCAAACCTTCACTATAGCTATTGATCTGCTGTCCTGCTTCCACAATCTGCGCTAATGCCGACTGCACCATTTCTAAAATCGGGTTTAACTCAGAATCATATTCTCCCATCTCCATCAGACAAGATTCCGCTTTACCTAATAAATCCGCCCCCGCTGGGGCATCGTCATCTCCTTCATATAGCAGTTGATAGGCTTGATTACCCAATTGTTGTAATTCAACTACATGGGATAGGCGATCGCGTTCTTGTTCTAATTCATCTAATTCCTGCTCATCGGTCAATGCTGCTTCCTCTAAATCCTTAAGTTGAAACTTAATTAAATCCTGCCGTTGCAGTAATTCTTGTTCTGATTGAATGCGTTTATCTAATTCCTTTTTTGCCTGCTGGGTTGCCTCATAAACTTGAGCCACCTGAGCTAATTGCTTGTTAACGGTTTTACCACCATAGGCATCTAACAACAGTCTCTGTTCCTCAGAAATCAACAAGTTTACTGTTTGTCCTTGGGCGGTAATTTCCACCAACCGCGATCGCAATTCCGTCATTAAGGGCAGATTTACTAATACGCCGTTAACGCGACTGCGGGATCGCACATTTGTCTTGCCGACCACGATCTCACGACTACAAACCAAAGCATCTTCTTCCAGAGGATCGATTTCCTGCGCCTCTAACCAACTATTTAAACTCGAACTAACTAGAAAAGTAGCTTCAATCGTGGAGCGATCGCTTCCCGTCCGAATCATCCGACTATTGACCTTTCCTCCCAACACCATATCAATCGCGTCGAGAATAATCGATTTTCCCGCTCCCGTCTCTCCAGTCAAAACGCTTAATCCCTTGTCTAGATTAAGTTCTAAGGAATCAACTAGAGCAAAATTATTAATTTTTAGATTAACGAGCATCTATATAAAGTCAAGCCTAGCTGGAACTGCAATAATCAATTAAATAATCACTACCAGCAGTTTAACGAACCCCGCCACAAATCATCAGTATTTTTTTATTAAGGTTTGAATTGTAGGGGATGGGATCTCTGGTTGGCAATCTATATTTTTGGTTCTTCGGATTGAAGCCAACTTCGCAAAATGTTAATTACCACAGGAGCAAAGGGATCAAGTTGACCTTGTTTGGGTTCTGCCATGTCGTCGATTAACAGTCTCAAAAGTTCTTCGTCCTCCAACCCCTCATCAGGATCGACGCTATGTTTGAATAGCAAAGCGTTGACCAATTGTTTGCGTTTTTCGATCAAGGCACGGTTATTTTTTTCTTGATCTCCTAGATTTAAAATTTGAATCGTGGAGGTTGCTTGATCGCTCAACCCTTCAACCCGTCCACTAATTTTGAATCGAAGTTCTGTTTCGCATTCTGTCATCAAAGGAGTTAGAGGGAGTGGCTGAGATCCATGAGCGTTACCACATTGATTGAGGGTGTTACAACTAGCAATAATATTTGTGAAATCGAGTGTTCGTTTAGGATTTAGACTTTGAGCTTCTAAATGCTCATTATGGCAGGTGCTAATATCTTCGATTCGCTGGCAGCAATAGGCGCAAAGGTGAAATTGTTCTTTTAGGGCATGTTGTCGAATCTCTTGACGAATATTTGGATCTAAATCAGTGTAGTATTTGTAGGGATTTTTTCGTTTCCAGGTTGCCAAACTCAAAGGTTCAGAGCCTTTGTTAATGATTCGCATGACGCAATTCTTGTTTACGAATCAGTAGTTTAGCTTTGATTAGTTCGAGATGATTGGCGGGTAGTTCGGCAGTTAATTCTGCCAGTAGTTGTTGAGCTTGATCTAGATTGGAATTTTGAATGGCATCCAACATATCGTTGAGCTTGGTATCAATTTCCTGGTTGCGGATGCTGGTATCCATGACATCCAATAAGACGGTATTGGCATCTTGCCCATACTGGGGGGGCAATTCTTGCAATTCACCATTGCTTAAGGTGTAAGCCAAAACATTTTTACAGTCGCTGATCACCAGAGGAGAATGAGTAGTTAGCACAAATTGACAATTAGGGAACGTTTTGGTTAGGCGATCGCACAAGCTACGTTGCCAAGAAGGATGTAGGTGCAAATCTACTTCATCTATCAAGACGATCCCCTCCCCTGTCAGGGGATTTTCTAAGGCAGGGTTCAACATGGCTAAACGACGGGCAATATCGCCTACAAGGGTCATCAGAGATTTTTCGCCTTGGGAGAGTTGCGCTACATCAAGGGTTTCACCGCTTTTGTCGATCGCCATATGGAGGCGAGGTCTACGACGAACTCTCAGGTTATCCATGTGGGGCATGAAGTCGTGAATGGCAGTGCGAACTGCTGTTAATTGACGATCTTTGGTTGAAGCATTTAGTTTGCCTAACCGTTGCCATACATCCTGATCTGTTTCAAACATTAGCTTCAGTTGACCTAACAGATCTTCAGAAATTCCCGATTCATTTTCGGTATCTTCTCGCTCCCGAAACCACTCAAAAAAACGACGGAAATCAATGCCATGACTGAGAGAATTGTCGTAAGCATCTAGTTGTAAGAAGGTATGTTTAGTTCTGATTTTTAGCGGAATATCAAGTACAACACGCTCGACGGGATAAAATGCAATGAGAGGAAGGCTGATTTGGTTGTTCTGAGTAAGGGCGCTGCGGTAGTAATTTGCTAGTCGGGTACAGTCGTTGAGATGACTGGTATATAAGACTTTACGCCCTTTTCTACTTTTAGCTACGCTCCACTCAAAGCGATCGCTTATCTGGCTTTCACTAGTCTTAAATGAAATTGGAACAGAGTTCCAGATCTCTATTCCAATTTCAGCACTATTAGCAGCAGCACTATTAGCAGTGTTGAGTATGGCATGTTCGGGGATAGGTGTACCATTACCTTTCTCTGTGCGTAAACGGGCAATAAACCAACTAAGGGAGGTAGCTAGGGCTTGAAGTATAGAGGTTTTGCCAGTACCGTTGTTGCCGACAAAGATAGTAATGTTGCTGGGGTTTTTCTTTGTAGGGGCAAAGGGAATGCTTAAAGTTTCAAATGACCCGACATTTCTTAAGGAGACCTCTTGGATTTTCATATCTCGGTCAAGTTCAATTCTCTGGAGTCTGGACAGTAAAGACGATGCCTTGGAAGGTCACTCAAATCCAGTGCTAACATAATATCTCTAATTATCACTTCAAAACTAGTTCATAGGAAAATTTTCGCAATAACTTAAGGGTATCTTTCAGGATAAAAGCGATCGCCCTCTAAATTCAAGCGATCGCGGAGCGTTCCCGGAGGGAAATCGCCAAACTGCTAATTACCCATAAGTTAATTTAAGCAGCAGGATCAAATTTCCACCAAGAAGGCTTCCAAGCATAGCGATCGCCTTCTGCACTCACATGACCCAAACCTGGAAAAGGCATATGAGGAACCAGCAATTCTACTCTTGATTCACTAACGTCGTTGAGAAATTTGTTTCTAGTAGTTAGACCTTTAGCAGTATCAACGTCGAAAGCTACTTCCCAGTCAGGATGTTCTAAATTCAGCGGATCACTGTAGAAAATATCGCCAGTTGCAATTAGTTTATTCTGTTCTGAAGTAATCAAATATGATGTGTGTCCTGGCGTATGTCCGCTTGTTTCTGTGGCAAGAATTCCAGGAATGATCTCAGTTCCAAATTCAAAGAACTTTGTCTGATTTTTAATTACCTTCAACGTCTGCTGTGCTCCTTGAATCATCGATCGCTTCGATTTGTCATCCAACAAAGAATTCGGCAAGCTAACTTGAGGATCTGTCCAAAAATTCCATTCTGCTTGGGAAATATAATAATTCGCATTGGGATAGGTTAAGCTACCATCCGCTGCAACCAATCCACCAATATGATCGCCGTGAGCGTGAGTAATTAGTACGGTGTCGATGCTTTTTGGGTCAACACCAGCACCTTGCAGATTTTGCGCCAGATAGCCAGCGGTATCGCCAAAAGACTTTCCTGCACCACTATCAATCAGAACTTTATGCTCTCCTGTATCTACATAGAGATTATTGACATAGAACGTCTGATGTGAATTAGGAAAAAGTAAGGAAAAGACAGAAGATGAAAGTTACCAAGCAAATCATCAAAAATCTCTTCCCATGAATAGCATAAACTTT
>JBJOPG010000233.1:0-7585 GCA_046050865.1 Cyanobacteriota bacterium | reverse complement strand
TTCTTTGTCAGCTCTGCCTCGCTGTTGCAGGGTTTCAATTTCCGCTACTCCCCGCATAGTAATCGAGCCACGACCCGTAGTGTAGGCTTCCCTAATACCGGATCTCCCGATAATTTGTCCCCCGGTGGGAAAATCAGGCCCCTTAATATACTGCATCAGATCCAGGTCAGTAATTTCTGGATCATGAATCAGGGCTATCGCACCTTCAATCACCTCTCCTAAATTATGGGGTGGAATGTTCGTTGCCATCCCCACAGCAATCCCCGAGGAGCCATTGAGCAGCAATTGGGGAATTCTGGCGGGGAGAACTATGGGTTCTTGTTGGGAGTATAACGCATAGCTGCGGGAGGATCGTTGTCGATGGAGCCAAAGTTACCGTGCCCATTGATCAAGGGATTCCTCATCGAGAAATCCTGAGCCATTCTCACCAAAGCATCATAGACGGCAGTATCACCATGGGGATGATATTTACCTAATACTTCCCCTACAACACGGGCGCATTTACGAAATGGTCTATCTGGGGTTAGTCCAAGTTCATACATCGCGTAAAGAATGCGACGATGGACTGGTTTGAGACCATCCCTAGCATCGGGCAAGGCCCTGCCGACAATGACGCTCATCGCATATTCCAAATAGGAACGCGACATTTCGTTACTTAGATCAGTGGGGATAATCCTTTCCTGGGAAGTGGTCATACTGTGAAAAACTCCAAATATATGCAATAATCTGGATTAATGGCTGATAAGCTCTATAAAATTCTCTTTTACCGCCAATAAAGCCCAATATAATCGCATTTTATCTTAGAATTATAGCACATTTTGCTACTTCTTGGCGGCACAAAAAGCTTGCTACAGCTAGCATACAAGTCTTTGGAGAAGAAAAAAATACTTAAGTTTTACTTTGGACTTAGCTTTCGTTGTACTTTTTGCCAAAGTTGCTTAACTTTTAACTGCTGAATTCGCCGAGAATCTACATTTTTTAACTTAGTTTTCCCCTGGGGTTGAAAGTCAAAAAACTGATTTATTTCCGTCAAAATCACTTGCAACTTGGCAATTAGGCGATCGCTGCGATATTCTGCTAACCAAGTACCAGGATCTGGGTTGGATAGTTGCAATGTCTGGTTAATTCTTTGCAGGTCGTACTCCAGAGAATAGCCAGCGATTTTCTGGCAATTAAATCCTGGGTCGAGATAGTCCGCTAGTCCATGATTAACGCTGGAAAATACGTGACATCCACAGGCCAAAGCTTCTAATGGAGGTAACCCAAACCCCTCTGTAACACCGTTAGTTGCCCAATATTCTGCGGAGTCGTAGAGATAGATTTTGCTACGGTTAAATAACCCGGCAAGATCCGCCACATAGCTGTCAATAATTTTTACTCGGTGGGTAGTTTGTAGGGAGGGAATCAATTGTTGCATTAAATACTCTGAGGATTTGCGTGTCTGGACGAGAATATCAATGTCTCTAGTGCCCTGGAGGTTACAAAACTCATCACTAATTTGATTGGGCAAGTAGTAGATCAGGCTATGGGCAGCTTTTTCACCCCAATAACCCATGGTGTTGCGACTGACGGTAATAATTGGCACATCAGTCGGCAAGGAAAATCCATAATTAGAGCTGTGGGCATGATAAATTACATTCTGTCCTCGCAGTTGCGGCATTATTTTGGGCACATCAAAACCCCAACCAATGATAAAAATTGCCGATTGCCGATCGCTCTTAGGCAAGATATCGGCTAAAAAAGCCTGTCCTGATTCTTGCTGCCGATAGGTAACTATTTCTGCCTCGCAAACCTGTTGCGCTAATTTACAGGTATTCAATTCTGCCCATAAACCTCCCCCACCAAATTTTCCTGTGGTTCCAGGTACTAAAAAATAGAGTTTTCGCATCAAAATAATTACTAGTGATTGACTTTACTAACTGCCTATTGTTGATGTTTGACTAAGAATCAGCCACACAATAAAAGTTGTTCCTGCACTATTTGACGCCAGATGATTGGGACTAATCAATTCAATTTCACCTCGCATTTTAATCGCCAACTCTTGGGCGATCGCCAGTCCTAAACCCGTACCAGGAATATCGCCTTGAGCCTGAACTCCCCGATAATGGCGCTCAAAAATTCGTCCTTGAACAGCCGAGGGAATACCTGCTCCTGTGTCCGCAATCATAATGCCGACCATCTGGTCACGATTTGTTGCTAGTTCAAGCTGTACTATTCCCCCAGGAGCTGTATACTTCAAGGCGTTGTCTAGCAGATTGTTAAAAATTTCTCTCAGGGCGGCTAAATCACCGATCACTGGAGAGAGAGTTGCGGGAAGATGGTTAAGGAACTCAATGTTTCTCTCAACGGCGATCGCCTGAACCGTATTCAACAACGGATCAAGAATCTGAGTCAAATCTACAGGATGTAATTGCGCAGAGGAACTAGGCAACAAAAAACTACTTTGATCGATATTTCTCTGCTGAGGGAGCAACAGGGGTCGGGCATTATTGACGAGAGGATCAACCTCAGGCAGTTGGTCTGATTCCGCCTCAAACTGCTCTAATAAAGCCTGGAAGCGATCGCTTTGGGCGAGAATACTCTCGACTAATTTACCATTCGGATCGTTGGGTAAAATCCGCTTGAGTAGCAGTCTGCCAAAGGTACGTAGAGCCGTCAACGGATTTCTGAGCTGATGTAATAGATTATCCAGGCGATCGTGTTCAATTCGTCTTAGATTTTCTTGCAGCGTTAAGGCATTTTGCGACCACTTATATTGCAGCTCTAGAAACCGAGCAATGGCAATCGTACAGGCAATTTCTTCCACCTGTTGATGTTCGTGGGGTTGCCATTCGCGATCTTCTCTTCCAGTCACCAATAAGCCAATAAAAGTTTCTTGATGAATTAAAGGGAGAATTAATTGTCTAGCCTTGGCTGTTTCTGGTTGCCCATGATCAGTTGCCTGGGTTTCTCTGGGATTTGCCAAGTAGTCTGGCAACAATTGAGCGATACCATGGGATTGAGCTGGTTGCCAAATTTCTCCTAGCTTAATCGGGGGCAATTCCCAAAAACTACGTTTTCCCGTATGAGGGTACGTCGCAAAAGGAAAAAGCTGAGTTTGCCCATTTTCACTGATATTTTCGGTCAAATAGATCACACTCCAAACTGCGCCTAGACCATGAGATAGTAAAAATATCTGGGACTGACACAGAGTGGCAAATTCGGAACTGGAAATATGATTGTTCAAGATTGTGCTTCGCGAACTAAAATTCACTGCAAGTTTGATCTGATAGCTATAAATATAGGGGCAAATCTAGCCCATATTTCGGTTTTTTAAAGAATACTACCGAATGTTTTCTTATTTTAAAATAAGTAACATTATATTATTCTAGACAGTCTCTATAAGTTGATTTTATCTAGGTAATTCTTCAATACAGGGAGTTGATTTTTTTTGTTCATTACGATACAATAACACCAAGAATAGTAACTATTAACACAGTATTTAGTAAGTAAATTTTAGGAGGTAAAAGGGTTGGCAAGGAAACGCAAACGCAAAAGCCGTCGTCGTCAAGAAGGTCGTAAGATTTTAGAAGTTGTACCTCAGCATCATATCGAAAGTGGAGATGAAAAACCCGTCACTGCTGCTCGTAACCATATCGCCTCCCTCGGAATTGAACCCCCCGCAGTCTTAGTGGTTAAACGAAACGAACACACTACAGACCGCTACTTCTGGGCAGAAAAAGGATTATTTGGCGCTCAGTATGTTGAGGAGAATCATTTCTTATTCCCCAGTCTACAGTCCATCGATCTTCAAGATTGGGAAGGCGATAAGGCGATCGCCGCCGCTGCTACAACTCATTAGGTTTTCTGGGCTACTTACTATTTAGCTAGGAAATCAACGAATAAATAATTAATAAAAAACCATAATTTTAGAGAGAGAACCACATCCTCTCTCTTTTTATTTGCCGTTATCCTAGCTCAAGCACTTCTTTGGTCAACTAATTAACATTAATTAATCAATAGACTGAAAGTTAATCTAAAATCTCCACAGCTAGATTTTCTTGTAGCTGAATCAACTCATCCCGATGAGCAGTAATGCTAACTAGGTTAGGGCGATCGCGAAGGGTTTCGGAAGAATGATCGTTTCTGGTAATAACTTGTAACAAGATCTTTTCCCAACGACCAGCTTTTTGCCAATAGAATACTCCGGCCATGGGAGCTAACAAGAGCAATAGCCAACATAGCTGATTAAAGTTAGGAAAAAGTAGTGATAAAACTAAGGTCAGGCATGATAGACCGACTATCGCTAAAAAGCTAAGGAGAATAGCTAAGAAAAGACTTGGTTGCACATATCCTTTAAACTCTACCTGTTTAGTTTCAGGATCAACAACTGTTAACTGATAAGCCCTTGCTTCAAAATATTCTTGTAGCTTTTTAATTAAAATATCGGCCGACTCTTCAGGAATCAATTGAATTTGTTTAGTGCGATCCTTAGCAGAAGCGCGAATAAAGAAAAACAATCCGATCATCATTAGCAAAGTAAGAAAGAAAGTAGAAGAGATAACTGGCAAGTTCACGCTGATTGGATTTGTTTGATTTTATGATATTACGTTCATCTAGAATATATAACAAACGAAGATCTCAAAGCTAGTGGTTGTTAGGGATAATTAGTCTTATTTTGCGAGAGTTACTTTCGCTCAGCATAGTAATTATTATAGTAGTGATAAGAATTAGTGGTACGACTGACCTGGTTGGCGATTACCCCTAACATTGGAATGTTTGACATTTGGATATTCTCAATATTTTGCTTAAGTAGAGAGCGATCCGTTTTGCCAATTCTCACGACTAGGACTACACCATCAGTATGACTAGAGAGAATTCTGCCATCAGCAAAGCCTAAGATAGGTGGAGTGTCATAAATAATTAGATCATATTTACGACTGCTTTTCAGGCGTTCCATCAAAGAAAACATCTTTTGTGAAGAAAGTAGTCGTGTAGGATCGGGAGGAATATCTCCCGCCGTAATCACTGATAAATTATCCCATTGAGGAACTTTAATTATCGCTTCTTCCACATCTAATCCTGTGGCAAGAATATTGCTCAGTCCCTCTTGA
Organism: Cyanobacteriota bacterium; assembly: GCA_046050865.1. Classification (GTDB taxonomy): domain Bacteria; phylum Cyanobacteriota; class Cyanobacteriia; order Cyanobacteriales; family Xenococcaceae; genus Waterburya. The sequence goes on along the minus strand of JBJOPG010000233.1, from coordinate 2,492 downwards.
TTCTCAATTCCCATCCAACGGTGAACCTGAGGACGACGCAAGTCAGCATCAATTAGCATGACTCTTTGTCCCATCACTGCCGCAGCTTGAGCTAAATGTGAAGAAACAGTAGATTTTCCTTCTGAAGGAATAGAAGAGCTGATCACAAAAGAACGTTGTGAGGTGTCAGAGCCTAAAAGCTTAATATTGGTATTGAGAGAACGAAAAGACTCCAAGAAAGGAGAACTACCATTCCATTTTTGTCTACTATCTAGGGGATCTGCTGGGGTTAAATCAACAGAACGATTGAGGTTTAAAGTTGCGTTCCCAATCTGTAATTGAGGTAGAGTTATTTTTTCTTTTTGAGGTGCTGCTGCCAACTCATCAGTAGGTTTAAGATCCTTTTGCACAGGAATCAATCCTAGCAGAGGTAAATTAACACTCTCTTTCAATTCTTCTGGAGAGTGGAATACTGGGTCGAGGCGTTCAGCCAAAAGTGCTGCTGCACAGCCCAGCATTAAACCTGAAATCAAACCTAAAGCAATATTTTGGGGAGAATTGGGAGAAATGGGATCAGTGAAAACTTTTGGGGAAGAGATGGTTTGCCAGGGAAGGGCTTGTTGAGCTACCTGTAACTCTAGCTCTTCTCTTGCAGTTAAAAATCGATTTAAACTCTCGGTAGCGACAACTAATTGACGATTAAGATCGGTATATTGACGAGCAATTACAGGCATTTGCTTGGTTAAAGCACTAAATTTAGCGATCTGCTCCTGTAAGACTTGTTCCCTCAGCTGTAAAATCTCAATTTTGTTTGCTGTCTGAATATATTCTTGATTAAGATTTAAGCGCAAGGAGCTAGGAGACGTGAGATTAGGAGAACTACTGGTGGTAGCAGCCAAACTTTGCCCTAAAATTCCATTTGCCTCTTGCTGAAGCAAACCAAGTAACCGAATTTTTTTATCTTCTAAACCTTTTATTACTGGATTTTCTGCGGAAAAAAGAGCTGATTCTTGAGCAAGTTTGATCTCAACTTTTTGAAGCTCATTCAACAAATTTTGATACCTAGGAGATTCACTCAAGTAGCTAGCAGCTAAAGCTTCTTGTGGATTTAAACTCAATTGCTTCTGCAATAGATTATATAAAGATTGAGTTTCTTTGAGCTGAGTTTGGGTATCAAAATACTTCAATTCAAAGTTAACCCGCTGTTGTGCCAAAATCTGCGCCTGCTTTTCTGGATCGAGCAGATTGTACTGTTGACGAAATGTTTGTAACTTACCCTGTAATTCATCAACTCGCCCTCTAACCTCTGGTAATTGACTCTCTACAAAATCAATACCTTGTTTGGCTTTAGCTCTTTTATCATCAAGAGCATAGCTCAGATAACCTTGCCGCAGATTTTCGAGCACAAATTGGATTTTATTGGGATCTGGATCGATAAAAGATACTTCTAGAATTTTAGTTTCATCCAACTGCTCAATTTCCAGAGGAGATCTTTTCGGCTGAATCAATTCTTCGTAATTAATTTCAGCATATTTGGCTTTGAGGTCTTTAATAATGGGTTCTAAAACTTGAGGACTACGTAACACTTCAATTTGACTTTCGTAATCCAAACCTCCGAGGTCTGGTTGCAAGGCAGCGAGGGGATCTTGCTGTTCTTCGGCTACGGGTTCTACCAGTAGCTTAAAACTGCCCTGGTATTTTGCTTCTTGATTTAGGGTAATAATGGTTGTCGTTGCAGTTACACCAGCTACCACAGCACAGATTAAACGCAAACGATGTTTAATCATATTACTTAGTTGGCGCAGATCGATACTTTCTCCATCACTCTGCCCTGATCGATTAACCCCAGGTAAGGCATAGGAATAAATGTCGGTATCATTTTTACGACCAATTCCGTTGCCGTTTTGCTCTCGTAAAGAAAGATAGGTAGAACGATCGGGATTTCTATCGGGCATTAGTTTTTCAATCCTCACAACACGGATTATGTCAATTGGTCATATAACAACCCATCGTCCTGACAGATTATCCAAGAACAATGGGTTACAGGGTTACAAGATTATGGATTAGGTCTAGAAAATGAGATTAAATAGACCAAGAAAACCACCAAGAGGGCTAGCTACTTTACCCAATCCATCAGTTGCCTTGGTGCTGCCAGAGCGCCCAACAACCACCACATCATTCTGCCCCAAAACAGGGTTAGTTTCTTCGTTGACTTCAGAACCAAGGTCGACCTTAATTTTGCGTTTATCAACTGTGCCATTAGGTTTAAGACTAACCAACTCCACCTCATTACTATTTGCTCGTGTAGCATCAAAGCCACCTGCCGCTAGAATTGCTTGATTAAGGGGTGTATTGGGCTTTACTTTTACGGGGCCAGGAGTAACCACTTCACCCACAACATTTACCGTAATTTCATCTGGCGAAAAAGTACCGCTAGCTATTAGCTGTCTATCTTTTTCACTCAAAGCAGTGGCTTGAGGGATGATAATTTTATCTCCTTCCTGCAAGATAAT
>JBJOPG010000232.1:0-7353 GCA_046050865.1 Cyanobacteriota bacterium | reverse complement strand
ACTATGCACGTAACTAGTTAAACTTAGTTAAATTTAGTTAGACATTGGTTCTGCTAGCTGAAGCCCGGATTTAAAGCCTGAATTACATAACTTTATATTCGGTAGAAGCGATCGCGTTCTCCTAAAGGATTTTGCAGTAGCATAGCAAGAAGATCGAAGTTAGTAAGACGGGCTTTTTTATGGTTAATATTACTCCCACAGCAGTAGCGGAAATTAAACGCATCCAGCTTAATCGACAAATGACCGATGCTTCTCTGCGTCTCATGGTTAAGCAAGGGGGTTGCCTGGATTTTGTTTATGATTTGACCTTTGAATCAAGAATTGAACTGGATGAGTCTCAGACTGCAAAAAGCGATCGCTTACTCGAAGTTAACGGTATTAGTCTGGTGGTAGATTCCCAGTCATGGCAATATGTTGAGTCCTTAAATTTGGACTACGCGGAAGACTTAATGGGAGGGGGGTTTCGTTTCCATAATCCCCAGAGAAAAAAAACCTGTGGCTGCGGCATCTCTTTTCCCAAATCCAATTGAAAATTGACGAGCAGGCTGAAATTAATCTATAATCAGAATTTGTCTGCAATTGCGCTGTGTCTTTTTGACATTAAGCAATTCAGGAGACTAAAAATCACACAAGCCGGTAACTCATGCCCACTATTCAGCAGCTCATCCGTAGCGAAAGATCAAAATCCCAGAAGAAAACCAAATCTCCAGCTCTCAAAGAATGCCCCCAGCGGCGGGGAGTATGTACCAGAGTCTATACTACCACTCCTAAAAAACCCAACTCAGCCTTGAGAAAGGTGGCTAGGGTTCGTTTGACCTCAGGATTTGAAGTCACGGCATATATTCCAGGGATTGGACACAACTTGCAGGAACACTCGGTAGTACTCATTCGTGGCGGTCGGGTCAAAGATCTGCCAGGAGTTAGATATCATATCGTTCGCGGCACCTTGGACACTACTGGAGTGAAAGATAGATCCCAGAGTCGTTCCAAATATGGTACCAAGCGTCCTAAGAAGTCCTAAACAAAACCAAGTCTAGAACTGCTGAAGTAAATAGCTAAAACACATCCATATTCTAAGAGTTGCAGTTTGAGAATAGGATGTTGCAGATAGCAAGCCAATGATGAGAGCTTCGGATAGTAACAGCAATCAAGTGCATGATAGTGCATATATTCTCTAAATCTAAAGTAATAAAATAAGCAAATGTCTCGTCGTTCTAGCAACAAAAAACGTCCCGTTCCCCCAGATCCGATCTACAACAGTCGCTTACTCAGCATGACCATTAGAAGAATCATGCGTAGTGGTAAACAGTCTTTGGCGGCCCGCATCATTTACGATGCCATGGAAATCATTGGCGAAAGAACTGGAAATGCTCCTATTGAAGTATTTGAGCAAGCCATCAAGAATCTCACTCCCCTAGTAGAAGTTAAGGCCCGCCGAGTTGGTGGTGCTACCTATCAAGTTCCGATGGAGGTTAGACAGGGTAGAGGAACCACCTTGGCTTTACGCTGGTTGATCCAATTTGCTCGTTCTAGAGGGGGGCGAACCATGGCAACTAAGCTCGCGAGTGAGATCATGGACGCTGCGAATGAAACAGGTGGGGCAATGAAGAAAAGAGATGAAACTCATCGGATGGCGGAAGCAAACAAAGCCTTTGCTCACTATCGCTACTAAACTTTAAACTACTAAGTTTTATTTTAGTAGTTTAAATTAGCTAGAATCAGTTTCTGGCTAACATTAGTCAATCGCTGATGTCTAGAACTGTTTAGCTATTTATCTGAAGCAAAAGCTGTAAAAGCTGTTTAGTTAGATAACTTCCTAGTCATCAGCGGAATTGATTCAAATTTGAAACTAGTTTAAGACTGCTACCTTAATTATTTGATAAAAGTATAGAATTATAAACGGTGCTAAATAAGTGTAAATGCATAAATATTTAGCGACTTCATCCTGCACGATGCGAGGAGGTATTTGTGGGACGTAATATTCCCCTTGAGCGCGTACGTAATATTGGTATTGCAGCTCATATAGATGCGGGCAAAACAACAACAACAGAACGAATTCTTTTCTACACTGGCATCGCCTACAAAATGGGCGAGGTTCATGATGGTGCTGCCACGATGGATTGGATGCAGCAGGAACAAGAGAGAGGTATTACGATCACTGCCGCTGCTATAAGTACCAGTTGGAAAGACCATAAAATTAACATTATTGATACTCCTGGACACGTGGACTTCACGATTGAGGTGGAGCGATCAATGCGGGTTTTAGATGGGGTAATTGCGGTGTTTTGCTCTGTTGGTGGCGTTCAGCCACAGTCCGAGACTGTTTGGCGGCAGGCAAATCGTTACCATGTACCAAGAATTGCTTTCGTTAATAAAATGGATCGCACAGGAGCAAACTTTTTTAAGGTTCATGAGCAAATCACTGAGCGTCTTCAAGCAAATGCAGTACCAATTCAGATTCCCATTGGTGACGAAGCTGAATTTGCAGGGATTGTCGATTTGGTGCGGATGAAGGCGATCATCTATAAAGATGACCTGGGCAAGGAAATTGAGGAAACTGATATTCCCGATCAACTTCAGGCTAAAGCTCAAGAATATAGAGCCAAACTAATTGAATCTATTGCCGAAACCAATGAATCCCTGCTCGAAAAGTTCATGCTCGAAGAGGAGTTCAGTGAAGCTGAAATCAAAGGGGCAATTCGTCAGGCAACTATTAAGGGGTCAATTATGCCCATGTTGTGTGGCTCTGCCTTTAAAAATAAAGGGGTGCAAGATCTCTTAGATGCGGTGGTAGATTATCTCCCTGCTCCTCCAGAAGTTCCGGCAATTACTGGGGAACTACCCAACGGCGAGGAAGCTGTCAGACATTCTAATGATGATGAGCCTTTTGCTGCCTTAGCCTTTAAGATTGCTAGTGATAAATTTGGTCGTTTGACTTTTATTCGCGTATACTCAGGAGTCCTAGCCAAGGGAACTTACGTTTATAATTCCACCAAGCAGAAAAAAGAGCGAATTTCTCGTTTAGTTGTCTTGAAGTCTAATGATCGTATTGAAGTTGATGAGCTGAGGGCAGGAGATTTGGGGGCAATAGTCGGTCTAAAGCTGGCAACTACTGGGGACACTTTATGTGATGATAAAAATCCAATTGTTTTAGAATCTCTATATGTTCCTGAACCAGTTATTTCTGTGGCAGTGGAACCCCAGACCCAAAGCGATGTAGACAAGCTTGCAAAAGCTCTACAAACTCTTTCTGACGAAGACCCCACGTTTCGCGTTAGCACCAATCCCGAAACCAATCAAACGGTAATTGCAGGAATGGGAGAGCTCCATCTAGAGATTTTAGTAGATCGCATGTTGAGGGAGTTCAATGTTGAGGCTACCGTTGGCAAACCTCAAGTCGCTTATCGGGAAACAATTCGTCGTCCTGGCGAGGGAGTCGGCAAATACATCAAGCAAAGTGGTGGCAAAGGTCAATATGGTCATGCTGTGTTGGAGGTAGAACCAGGCTCGCCTGGTTCAGGGTTTGAGTTTATCTCCAAAATCGTTGGTGGCACGATTCCCAAGGAATTTATTCCACCGATTGAGCAGGGGGTGAAACAGACCTGCGAATCTGGTATCTTGTCAGGATACCCTTTGATAGATATCAAAGTGACTTTGGTCGATGGTTCGTACCACGATGTAGACTCTAACGAGATGGCTTTCAAGGTAGCTGGTTCTATGGCAGTTAGGGATGCAGTTATGCAAGCTGCTCCTGTAGTGTTGGAGCCAATGATGAAGGTTGAAGTCGAAGTTCCCGAAGAATATTTGGGGGACGTAATTGGCGACTTGAACTCCCGTCGTGGCAATATTGAAGGCATGAATTCTGACAGTGGCATAGCCAAAGTTGATGCTCAAGTTCCTTTGGCAAAAATGTTTGGTTATGCTACAGATATCCGTTCTAAAACTCAAGGACGCGGTATCTTCTCAATGGAGTTCAGTGAATATAGTGATGTTCCTCAGAATGAAGCTGAGGCAATTATCGCCAGAAATAAAGGGAACACTTTTGTTTAAATTAAGGAAAAAATAAATTAATGGCACGCGCAAAGTTTGAACGTAATAAAGACCACGCTAATATTGGTACTGTAGGTCACGTAGACCATGGTAAAACTACTTTAACAGCAGCTATTACTCTAGCTTTGGCTGCTATCGGTGGTGCTAAAGCCAGAAACTACGAAGATATTGATGCTGCTCCCGAAGAAAAAGCTCGTGGTATCACAATAAATACTGCTCACGTTGAGTACGAAACTGATAAACGTCACTACGCTCACGTAGACTGTCCTGGACACGCCGATTATGTCAAAAACATGATTACTGGTGCTGCTCAAATGGATGGCGGTATTTTGGTAGTATCTGCTGCTGATGGCCCCATGCCTCAAACTCGCGAACACATCCTCTTGGCTAAACAAGTTGGGGTTCCTAGTTTGGTAGTGTTCATGAACAAAGAAGACCAAGTAGATGATGAAGAACTACTAGAATTGGTTGAGCTTGAGATTCGTGAGCTATTGAGCGCCTATGATTTTCCTGGTGATGACATTCCCATTGTTTCTGGTTCTGCCTTGAAAGCGGTAGAAGCCCTGGCTGCTAACCCTAAACTTCAAAAAGGAGAAGATAAGTGGGTTGATAAAATTCACGCTTTAATGGAACAAGTGGATACTTATATCCCTACTCCTGAGCGAGAAATCGACAAGCCCTTCTTAATGGCAGTGGAAGATGTGTTTTCCATTACTGGTCGTGGGACTGTGGCTACTGGTCGTATTGAGCGGGGCGTTGTCAAAGTTGGTGAGACGATCGCCATTATTGGCATCAGAGACACTCGTACTGCCGCTGTGACTGGGGTGGAAATGTTCCAAAAAACCTTGGATCAAGGTATGGCTGGAGATAACGTTGGGGTTCTTCTTCGGGGTATTGCTAAGGAAGATATCGAGCGCGGTATGGTTTTGGCTAAACCTGGTTCTATCACCCCTCACACCGAGTTTGAAGGAGAAGTATATGTTCTCACTAAAGAAGAAGGTGGTCGTCATACTCCTTTCTTCAAAAACTACCGTCCTCAATTCTACGTTCGTACTACTGACGTAACTGGTACCATCACTGACTACACTGCTGATGATGGTAGCGCCGTAGAAATGGTTATGCCTGGTGATCGCATTAAAATGAGTGTGGAGCTAATCAACCCCATCGCGATCGAACAAGGAATGCGTTTTGCCATTCGTGAAGGTGGTCGCACTATTGGTGCTGGTGTAGTTTCCAAGATTATTAAGTAGTCTTAGGAACAACCTAGATAGAACGAACAACCCAAGCCTACGGGAGAGATCTTGTTAGTCATTTACTAAGCTAAATCGCTGGCATTATCTTCTCTCGTAGTTTTTGTGGGACAATACAGATGGGCTGACGGCAATTTCTGTCGGCCTTGAGCGAATATTTCATTTCATACCTGTACCTCGACAATCAATCATGGCAACGATCCAACAACAGAAAATACGCATCCGTCTCAAAGCTTTTGATCAACGTTTGCTTGATACATCCTGTGACAAAATAGTTGATACCGCAAATCGAACTAACGCTTCGGCGGTTGGGCCAATACCTTTGCCAACCAAAAGAAAAATTTATTGTGTTTTGCGATCGCCTCACGTCGATAAAGACTCTCGCGAACATTTTGAAACCCGTACTCACCGTCGGATTATTGATATTTACAAACCTTCTTCTAAGACCATTGATGCCTTGATGAAGCTAGACTTACCTGCTGGGGTTGATATTGAAGTTAAGCTTTAAACCAACTTTTTAAATATATAGTTACCTTTTTTTGCCCTTTAGATTTACTTCTAGAGGGTTGTTTTGTAGACATGAAGATTAGACAATGAGAGTGTAAAATGAACAGCCAAATTTTGCAGTCATGGAAAAGCATGATCTACAGTTAGAAACCGTTGAATTAGCATCCCCAGATTTTGATTTGGCTGCTGTTTTATTAGCTGAGGCTTTTTATCATAATCCCTCTCATGAATATATTTTTGCCGATCCATCAACCAGGTTGAAATCACTACAATGGGGATTAAAAGCTAATCTGAAACTCAATCTTGCTCCACCTTTTTCTATTGGTCAGAGTTTTGCTCTAGTTGAATCAGGTAAACCTGCTGGAATGAGGCAAATAAAAGCTATGGCTTTTTGGCATCCTCCTGAATGTAGCTCACCTAATTTAATGGGCAAAGTTCTGTCAGGCTGGCTATTAGCACCTTTAAAACTTGGTCGAGCAACATATCGACGCTTATCTGAAGTGATGACAGCAATTGAACGGATTAAAAAGCAAGTATTAGCTCAAAAGAAGGCATGGTATCTGAATAATATGGTGGTTGACAGAGCAATGAGAGGAACGGGAATTGGTACACAACTTCTTTCTCAACAGTTGCGGTCAAGAGTTATTTCCTCTGGCTTTCCCGCAATCTTAATGACTCAAAAAGAAACAAACGTTAGATTCTATCAAAAATTAGGTTTCCAAATTGTCCATGAGTCCGTCATTGGTACAGGTCAAAACGCCTTTATAAATTGGTGTTTGCTCTTCGATGAGATCTGATTATTTCTATTTATTACTTCAGAAAAACGTGAGCAAAATTAACCGTGAGCGAGCAAGACAAACAAGATAACAGTCAAGAGTTAAAAATTCTTCTGGAGCTATATAAAGCAGCAGTGGAAGAATATCGCTTTCAGGTTAATTTGAATTGGGATAGGAGTAAATTTTACTTGGTACTAAATTCAGGATTAATCACAGCTACCTGTGGATTGTTGAGAATCCCTGGTTTCAAGTTTGCTGAATTTTTGACTCTTCCCCTGTTTATCTTAGGATTTTTAGCTAGTTGGCTGGGCTATAGCTCCCTCCTCAAAGGAATTGAATATCGCCGCCGAGTAATCTATCAAAAGGGGCAGATAGAGAATAAGCTGACAGAATATCTTGACCTTGACCAAGATATCATACCCATCAACACGACTCAGGGAATGAGAGAAGCAAAAGAATCTGACCGTGACTTGTTTATAAATCGCCCGCCCAGAATTGGGACGATTAGCTATTTCTTAGCGCTGCTCTTCGTTTTACTCATGACAGTTAACGGTATTGCTCTAGGTTTTATTACTGTTTTATTAATCCTGAAAATCAAGAATTTTTGAGCTGATACCTTCGGTGAAAAAATCAGCTAAAGTAAATAAACAAGTAATAATAATCAACATAGTTAAAACAAGTTTAGATGGCATCTTCCTCCATTGCAGTTAGAGAACTACCCCTATTTCCTCTTCCTGAACTAGTATTGTTTCCCAGTCGTCCGTTACCGC
>JBJOPG010000231.1:0-7677 GCA_046050865.1 Cyanobacteriota bacterium | reverse complement strand
GGTTAATTAGTCCTGACAGTATTCTCAATCCTAGTCAGTATTTTATAATCATTCCCAATATGTTTGGCAATGGCTTATCTAGTTCTCCCAGTAACAATGCAACTTGTGGCTTAGCAGAATCGGGATTTTGGTTTACCCATCTAGATAACGTTCGTGCGCAAAAACAACTCCTAGATAGCTTAGGAATTCCCAAACTGGCTTTAGTCTATGGTTGGTCGATGGGGGCGCAACAGGCTTATCATTGGGGGGCATTGTATCCCGAATACATTGAACGCATTGCTGCTTTATGCGGTACGGCACGCACTACAGAGCATAATCAGATTTTCCTCCAAAGTTTACGCACAGCCCTAACCGCCGATCCAGCTTGGAATGGTATCAAGTTTGAGCAGATCCCAGAACGTGGTTTTAAGGCATTTGCGCGGATTTATGCTAGTTGGGCAGCATCACAAGCTTACTACCGTCAAGGAATTTATTATCAGTTGGGCTATGAGTCCTTAGAAGATTATTTAGTTAGAGCTTGGGAAGTTAACTACCGCCAACGCGATCCTCATAATTTACTGGCAATGATTGATACTTGGTTGCATTGCGATGTTGGTAATAATCCAACTTATCAAGGAGATTATCAACAGGCACTCAAGTCAATTGCGGCTCAAACTTTGATCATGCCAAGCACAACAGATTTATATTTTACCCCTGAAGATTGTCAAGCCGAAGCGGATTTAATTCCTTATGCTAAATATCTGCCGATTCCTTCAGTTTGGGGACATCGGGCAGGAAACCCCTATCAAAATCCTCAAGATGAAATGTTTATTAAAGATGCTGTAAAGCAATTGCTCGATAAGTAGAGCCATATTAATTCGGTTTTGCTAAACTGTAGCGGCAATATTCAGTAATATTAAAATTATTAAATTGATGACTGAAACAGTTAGCTCGGCGGGGCAACTTTACAACATTATAAAAGAGGCGCTATCGCAAGATCCAGACAAACAAGCTTTACACGTCTGGGCGGAAGTATTAAAAGTAGATAATGTAGACTATGAGCCTGTATCAAATAAGTTGGCTGAACTATTTGGTCTATTTAACGATGCTAAACAAGATATTCTTCAGCTTGAACAAGTTTCTAGCGAAATAGGAATTAGCGCAATTTCTAAAATACAAACTAGTATCATAAGATATGGTTTAGACTTCCAATGGTCACACATAAATAATCAAATATCAGAAGGAATTCTAAACAACATTAAATTATGTGATAATTTGCTTAGAAGTCAAGGAATTGCACAAAACAATATTGTAAAAGAGGAAATACCAAAATTATTAGATAAAGTCGATAATTTGATCAAAGAATTTGATACTTCTAGCCTTCCTAATAATTTCAAATTAGATTTGATTGGAGAATTAAGTAAACTACGAGATGCTTTAATTAATTTTGATATTAGAGGGGAAGTTCATCTTCAACACATTTGCAATGAAATTGTTAGCGATATTATTACTAAAAACTCTACAAATCCTGAACTATTCAAAAAATTCCAGCCATTTGTTCAAAAAACTTTAAGTATAGTAATAACAATTGGGGGATTAATGAGTACTGTTGATCTCTCGGCTAAATATTTACCTTCATTAACTGACAACATAATTAATCTAATAGAAAATATATCAGATGAATCTGATGATTCACAATCACTATTAAAATCTAGCCCCGATTGTCAAGAGATGAATGCAAAGATAGATAATGATTCAAATTATAAAGCTTTGCCTTACAAAGAAGAAGAATGATTAATTCATAAAAACCAATTAAACATTAGTTTTATTTAGCAGTTTACTGACTTCAATTAAGATGTTAGAAAAAGCAATAGGAGTAACTGTACCGTTGCTCAAAGTATCTTTGGATTTATAATCGTTGTCAAATGGTTGTCTGAATACAATTAATTCAGTATTTTTCAAATCAACAATCCAATACTCATGAATTCCAGCATTAGCATAAATTCTTTTTTTTCGATTTAAATCATCTTCTAAAGTTGTATGAGAGATCTCGATTAGCCAATAAATATCTTCAGGGTAAGGATGACGATTTAAATAATTGCTACTGGGAAGATGAACGACAGCTATATCTGGTTCGGGTTCTGAGTTGTCCAGAGTAATCGGATGAGCCTCAAAAATTTTAGCTTGATCCTGTAGTAATTTTCGCAAATATTCAGCTACTGAGTCATTAGTAAATCTGTGAAGAGGACTTTCTGGACTCACTTTAACAATTTCTCCTTCAATTAATTCTACAGAGCGATTATTTAAAACTCCGCTTTCAATCATCAAATGATAATCATCAATTGACCACTTAACTGAAGTTGACACGACCCATTCCTCTAAAACATTTATTGATTATAACTCTACCGATATCGATCGCATTTGACTTCTAGGGACAGGTTGACCATATAATTTTTCGTTAAACAGTATTAATAGTTACAAATATTTCCAGGCGATCGCCTCATAGTGTGGGTGAACTATGGGAGGTATTGATCGACTACGATGTTATTGTCAGATTTAGCCCGCGATCGCCAAATTCGTTATTTTCTAATTTCTTTTACCGATCTATTGGGGGTGCAAAGAGCCAAACTGGTTCCTGCCCAAAGTATTGATGAAATGGCGGAAAATGGGGCAGGATTTGCCGGATTCGCTACTTGGTTAGATATGAGTCCCGCCGATCCCGATATCTTTGCCATACCCGATCGCGATAGTTTATTTCAGTTACCTTGGCAGCCAGATGTGGCATGGATGCCTGCTGACCTTTATGGGGTAGATGGTAACTCGATCGCCCAAAGTCCTCGATTGGTGCTGAAGCAAATGCTAAAAACAGCTCAAGAACAGGGCTACACTATCAAAACTGGTGTGGAGTGTGAATATTTTCTGCTAGCAGCAGATGAGCTAGAAATTGCCGATCGCCGCGATCGCTCTGCTAAACCCTGCTACGATCAACAAGCATTGATGCGCCGTTATGACGTAGTTAGTGAAATTTGTGACGGGATGTTAGCTTTGGGCTGGAAACCTTATCAAAACGACCATGAGGATGGTAACGGACAGTTTGAAATGAACTGGGCTTATGATGATGCCCTGGTTACCGCTGATCGCCATGCTTTTTTTAAATACATGACGAAAAGTATTGCCGAAAAACACGGATTTCGTGCCACTTTTATGCCCAAACCCTTTACCAACTTAACTGGTAACGGTTGTCATACTCATCTTTCGGTTTGGGATAGTACAAGCAAAACTAATCTGTTCCAAGATGAAACAGAAACATCAGAACTTTCAACCATCGGCTATCAATTTATTGGTGGAGTTTTAAAGTCAGCCTCGGCTTTGTGCGCTTTTAGCAATCCAACAGTTAATTCTTACAAGCGGATTAATGCTGTAAATACAGTATCGGGGTCAACTTGGTCGCCAAATACCATTAGTTATAGTGGTAACAATCGCACTCATATGATTCGCATTCCTGATCATGGTCGGTTTGAGTTTCGTCTAGCGGATGGTGCAGTAAATCCCTATCTACTTCCCAGTGCGCTGATTGCCGCAGGATTAGATGGTATTGAGGGTAAAATCGCTCCAGGCGATCGCGCTGATTATAATAGTTACACCCAGCCACCATCCGATCGGGTAAAGTACCTTCCTACCAATTTATTAGATGCTCTACGGTGTTTAGAGAGTAATTCGGTTTTGGCAAAAGCCATGGGAGAGTCTTTGGTTAATTCTTATTTAAAATTCAAATATCAACAATGGCATCAATACAGTAATCATGTTACTGATTGGGAGTTGGATCATACGCTTAATTGCTAATTATAAAACCATTGAAATTGTAATTATCTAAAGACATTAGTTTTTCTGGCGACACCTAGTAAACTTCATCTATTGACTAATATATTTTTATTCAAAAATGCCCTGAAACGTGAAATTTAATAAGAGCGATCACTTTTCAACAAGACAGTAGTGAGATCGCCTTTTTGTTTAACGATTTATCTATTTTCTAAAAATTTATCAATTGTTAAATCGATATCTTTGGCAATTTGTCGTAGTAGTCGAGGAGAAATATCACGTCCCTTATGAAAAGGCACAGTTGTAGCACGACCATCCTGATGACGAAATTGCTTATGCGATCCTTTTTGACGTACTTCGATAAATCCAAGATTGCTGAGAATGCGAACAACTTCTTGCGGCTTGAGGATTGGAATCTTACTCATGAATCCTTAGACTACAATCTGTTGAGTACCGACAAACTCTGTTTCAAAGATTATATCTTCATCTTCTAACAGCATTTCTATTACTTCTTTAAGATTTTCCTGCAATTCATCTAGGGTTTCTCCTTGTGAATGCGCGCCTTTAAACCCAGGAATATAACCTACATAAAGATTTGTATCTAAATCTCGCTCAACAATTGCGGTAAACGTCTTCATCTAAATCTATATTATTTTTCTGATGGAATTTATTTACTATCATACCTGCCTTCAAAAGGCGATCGCTTTGCAACGAGACATTAATGAGACTGTTATTGAACTGCCTAAAGTTAATCGCGATCGCTTTTCTCAAACCATTACTGATCATTATCTCCAGAAGTTGGAGCAGCAAGGATTTGATCGCCAATATCTGTCTTTTATCTGTGTTCATCTGCCAAGGATTTTATTGATTTTGTTCGTTAATCCTCTCAAACAATTCTTTTACTTCCGCTTCCGTCATATTTAATATTGCCGCAATTTCTGTCAGAAGACTATTATCTTGAGTTTTTTCATACAAACTAGCTAAATTGCTGATAGTTACACCTAAATAGTGTTGGTTTTCAAATTCCACAAAAATCCCTAAAGCTTGCAGATAATGGCTCTTAGCTTGTCCAAATTCTGATAACTCTTCTGCTAATATCCCTAATTGCCCATAAGTGCTGGCTTGAGAGAAGCGATCGCCGTATTCAATGTTGATATCGAGAGCTTGTTGATAACATGCTTTTGCTTGGTCGAATTCTCTGAATTCTTGTGCCACTATGCCTAATTGATGGAGAGTTCTGCCTTGAGAGAGGCGATCACCGTATTCAATGTAGATATCGAGAGCTTGTTGATAATATGCTCTTGCTTGGGGCAATTCTCTTAATTCTTGTGCCACTATGCCTAATTGATGAAGAGTGCTGGCTTGAGAGAAGCGATCGCGATATTCAATGTAGATATCGAGAGCTTGTTGATAATATGCTCTTGCTTGGTCGAATTCTCTTAATTCATGTGCCACAGAGCCTAATTGATGGAGAGTGCTGGCTTGAGAGTAGCGATCGCCGTATTCAATCTTGATATCGAGAGCTTGTTGATAATATGCTCTTGCTTGGTCGAATTCTCTTAATTCTTGTGCCACAGAGCCTAATTGATGGAGAGTGCTGGCTTGAGAGTGGTGATCGCCGTATTCAATGAAGATATCGAGAGCTTGTTGATAATATGCTCTTGCTTGCTCGAATTCTCTTAATTCTTGGGCTACTCTGCCTAATTGATGAAGAGTGCTGGCTTGAGAGTAGCGATCGCCGTATTCAATGAAGATATCGAGAGCTTGTTGATAATATGCTCTTGCTTGGTCAAATTCTCTTAATTCTTGTGCCACTCTGCCTAATTCATGAAGAGTGCTGGCTTGAGAGTGGCGATCGCGATATTCAATGTAGATATCGAGAGCTTGTTGATAATATGCTCTTGCTTGGGGCAATTCTCTGAATTCTTGTGCCACAGAGCCTAATTGATGGAGAGTGCGGGCTTGGGAGAAGCGATCGCCGTATTCAATCTTGATATCGAGAGCTTGTTGATAATATGCTCTTGCTTGGTCGAATTCTCTGAATTCTTGTGCCACTAAGCCTAATTCATGAAGAGTGCTGGCTTGAGAGTGGCGATCGCCGTATTCAAGGTGGATATCGAGAGCTTGTTGATAACATGCTCTTGCTTGGTCGAATTCTCTGAATTCTTGTGCCACAGAGCCTAATTGATGGAGAGTGCGGGCTTGCTCATAGCGATCACCGTATTCAATCTTGATATCGAGAGCTTGTTGATAATATGCTCTTGCTTGGTCGAATTCTCTTAATTCTTGTGCCACTATGCCTAATTCATGAAGAGTGCTGGCTTGAGAGTGGTGATCGCCGTATTCAATGAAGATATCGAGAGCTTGTTGATAATATGCTCTTGCTTGGGTCAATTCTTTTAATTCTTGTGCCAGTATGCCTAATTGATGAAGAGTGCTGGCTAAATAAGCTTGTTTTTGGTTAGCTTCAATATTTTCCAATTGAGGAATTAAATTTAAGGCATTTTGATAGATATTCTTGGCTTGTTGATAATCTTTATTTCCTAGATGACAGTTAGCTAAATTTCCTGCAAGGATGAAAAGATCATTTTCCCAAACTGAATTACGTTTTTCTTGGCTGTAGCTATTAACAGAATCATAAACAGTTTGAGTAAGTTTTAATTGTTCTTTTAGATCACTAATTAATTCTAGATACTTATATAAGCAATACCAAATATCATAAACACTTACCTGTTGTGCTAAACATATCTGTAAAGCATAATAAAGATTTTCATATTCCCAACCAACAAAAACAATCCCCATTTTTCTTTCTTGGGAATCTTTTGATTCTAGTAAGCTATTGTAATAATTTGCTAAAGCTTGATAGTGATTTTTAAATCCTTCCTGTAACGCTTCTTTCGTTTCTTGATCTATTTCTTTCAGTTTTGTATTTAGAAAATAAGGTAATACTGGCTGGATGGTTAATAATTGCGTTAAATCCTGACTAATCGGAGATAATAAACCCCAGTTAACTGCTTCGTTTACCGCAGTTTCTAATTGCTCTAAATCGTAATCTTGAAATGGCTCAAGCTTGGCTAATTCATCTGCATAATGTTTGAGAGTGTTTTGAGCTATAAATCCTCGAAAGGGAGATAAACACAATAGTAGTTTTTGTGCTGATTCTGATAAATTACTGTAGGAATATTCAATACATTTAATAATATTATTAGTCTTGTCTTCTCCTCCTGGATCGATTTCTGCTTTCTCTAATTGTTCTAATATTTCTGTCGGTGATTGTTGTTTCAGGTTAGCTAACACTACTTCCATCGCTAAAGGATAACCTGCTAACAATTTCATCAACCGTTGAAAATGCTTATCTGTTTTTATTTCTTCCAGAGATTTGCTACTATTTACCCGTCGTAAAATCTTTTCTGCTAAATCCGTGCGTGCTTGAGCGTCTAAACCTGTTAACCTAAAACAACTTTGGTTTTACCACCAACTAAAGACGCTAAAAACTTTTTAATTTCTTCCCTAGCTGACTCATCTAAAGTATTTTGAATTGTTAAAGGTTGCCCCGTCACCGACTCTAAATTATCTAAAATCAAGATATAAGCTTCTGTGCGTAACTTTTGGGATAATTTCCGCCATTGGGCGGTGGGGTCCATTGCTTGGAAACGATTATAGATTTGTTTACCAATCTCATTGACAATCTGTTGCAGTGTATGAGCTTTGACATCGTAACCAAAATAGAAAATCTCCTCAGCAAAGTTAGTAACTTGCCACCATTCTCGTAAATAATTCAAGAGGGTGGTTTTGCCTGTACCTCCCATTCCCTTTAACAAGAGAATGTTGCGTTTTAGTAAAGCTTTTTCAATTAAGAGAATATCTAAATCCCTACCG
>JBJOPG010000230.1:0-8039 GCA_046050865.1 Cyanobacteriota bacterium | reverse complement strand
AATGAATATCACATTGATGGTATTCGCTTCGATGCAGCGCGACAAATTGCCAACTACGATTTTATGCATTGGATTGTTGATGAAACCAAAAAAACGGCAAGTATGAAGCCTTTTATTGATATCGCCGAACATATCCCCGAAACCACTGATATTACTAATGTTGACGGGCCAATGGATAGCTGTTGGCATGAAAGTTTTTATCATACTATCAAACATCACATCTGCGGCGATCGCTTTGACCTGGAAGAACTCAAAGATGTTCTTGATTGTAAGCGTCAAGGTTTTATGGGTGCAGTGAATGTCGTCAATTATCTGACTAATCACGACCACGAACGCTTGATGAAAGAGTTAGGCGATCGCGATATTTTTGAAGAAGCTGCTTTTAAACGGGCTAAGTTAGGATTTGTACTGTTAATGACAGCAGTGGGAATTCCAATGCTTTGGATGGGGGAAGAATATGGGGAATACAAACCCAAAACCCCAGAATCAGCCAAAATCGATTGGACACTTATGGCGAGCGAACTCAATCGCGATTTGTTTGAATACTGTAAAGGTTTGATTCATTTGCGTAAAAATAATCACGCTCTTTACACCGAAAATATCGAATTTTTCTGGGAAGATCCAGAATCCCAAGTTTTAGCTTACACCCGGTGGAATGATGAAGGTTCTCGTGTCGTTGTGGTTGTTAATTTCTCCGATAACTATTTAGCTGGTTATCAAGTGTCTCATTTTCCTGATAACGGTACTTGGCATGAATGGACAAGTAATTATTATCTTGAATCTGGAGATGACAATATCATAGTTGACCTAGCAGAGTATGAAGCTCAAGTTTTTGTCTGGCAATGAATAAACAAATGAATAAACATTAATCAACAAAATTGTAAGGGCGACATTCACCCTTACAATTTTCAATCCATATTTTCCTCAGAAATATGATTAGTCAAAAGTATCTTTAGCTTTGCTCTCTATCCCTTGAGAAAGATCTTCCCGTGCTTGTACCGCACTATTTTTAAGGTCACGAACATTTTCCTTGGTGCTCTGGGAAACATTTTCTCCCAAGTCTTTAAAAGCTTCTTTGCTATCCCTAGTAATATTTGAAAATCGCTCATTTAAGGGAATATCTCCACGAGCTTCTTCCAAAAATTCTCCAGTGGTTTTGGGTCTTTCTGAGTCTTGATCATGTTGACGTATACGTTCAAGCAATTCTTCTCCCGAAGGCTGTTGCGTTGTCGCACTTTGCACAGAATAAACATTAGTGGTGATTAAGAGCCAACTAGCTAAAAAGATGGTAGCTAGAGACTGTACTCCAACACCTTGGAAAAAAGAACTAATTTTAGCGATCGCTCTTCTCACACGAAGGCTAATCCGATCAGGAATTAAGTTGTAGATCATAAGCAATCAGATACTCCTTGGTTATTTTGGTTATTTTTTTAGTTGATTGAGTCAAATTTAGCGATCGCACTCATTTTTGGACTTTATTACTTAATTGCTTAATCAAAGCAAATCAAAGTAACTTTAGAGCATTTGTCCCTCTGTCGCTCCCGAAACTTCTTTCCAAGCTTCCAGCCCACCTTCTAACTCTGAAACCTTTGAAAAACCAGCTTCGCGCAATTTGCCCGCAGCATCAGTAGTTTGCTCTTGATCGTCAGCGTAAACATAGATATCGCGATCAAGGTCAAGACTTTCACTCGCTTTTCCTGGTAATTCTGCCAGGGGAATTGATTCGGCTCCAGTGATGTGTTCTTGATTAAAAACATCGCGATCGCGCACGTCGATGATGGTCAGAGCCGGTTCACCCCATTGCAGACGTTCTTTTAGAGCTTGTACTGTGGAGACAGGCATTTGCTGAGAGTCGGGGCTGGGAATAAATCCAGTCACTTTGTCTTTGACTTTAATAATATTTTCTTCAACATTTGACATGATATTTAATTTGGTTATTTAGTTTTAGATGGTGTCAAATACCATTTAGACAAAAATACTTTATTTTGTTTTCTTTCTTTGGAAAGATATTGCTTTATCCTTCGTGAGGCAGAAGAAACCTAGAAAATCAAAAACCAGAAAATATTGATTGACATACCAAAAAAATCTAACTAAAGATTCATTATTTAGGTCAAAAAATTATTTAGGATTTGCGTGAAATAAGTTCTATAAACAAAAGGAGTCTTAAATGAGAAATACCGAAAAAATACCCCCACAATCTCAGGACAGAAAACCAGGTTTAGAATCAAAAATGAGACCCAAACCACAGTATGATCGTGATGATTACTGGGCTAACCGCAAACTGCGAGATAAAGTCGCTTTAATTACAGGTGGCGATAGTGGCATCGGTCGTTCTGTTGCAGTTTTGTATGCTAAAGAAGGTGCAAAGGTAGCGATCGTCTATTTAGACGAACATCAAGATGCTGAAGAAACTAAACGTTTGGTAGAAGAACGGGGTGGAAAATGCTTGCTGATTGCTGGCGATATTGCCAGTGAAAACTTTTGCCAAGCAGCAATAAAAAAGACGATTGATGAATTTGGCAAGTTAGATATTTTGATTAACAATGCTGCTGTACAGTATGCAGAAGATACTCAAACTCTAGAGGATATTGATTCTGCAAGATTAGGAAAAGTTTTTAGCACTAACATTTTCTCAATGTTCTACTTTACTAAGGCTGCTTTACCTTATCTCGGGGAAGGTAGTTCAATCATTAACACTACTTCGATCAATGCCTATAAAGGCAACGAATATTTACTGAGCTACACAACTACCAAAGGAGCAATTCTCGCCTTTACCCGCTCTTTGGCTCAATCTTTATTAGCAAAAGGAATTCGAGTTAATGCTGTCGCACCAGGCCCAATCTGGACGCCCTTGATCGTTGACACCATGGAGCCAGAGGAAGTTGCCAGTTTTGGCGAACAAGTACCCATGCAAAGAGCAGGTCAACCTGTAGAAGTAGCTACATCCTATGTATTCTTAGCTTCGGATGATGCCTCTTACTTTTCTGGTCAAGTTTTACATCCGAATGGCGGTGTAATTGTCAATGCTTAATTGTAGCTATTAGCCTCTAGCCTCTAGCTTCTAGCTTTTAGTTGATTTGCTTGCATTGCGAGATAGTCGAATCACACATCGATCCAGCAACGCCCGCTTTTTAATTGAAAACTGCTGTAAAAGTAGTTTAGGGAAGTTTGTAACCAGTTACTCGTACTATCAGTTTTCCCTGATTAGGGTTGCGATTCAAAATAAATGCGCCTGAATTAGTCTCGCCGTCAGATAAAAAGTCAATCTGCTGCGAGCCGATATCCTCAATTTTGCCATTCAGGTTAAGTTCAGCTATAACTTCTACCGATTCAACAGTTTCGCCGCCAGTATTGGCAACAGTAAAAGGAATATAAAATTGTCCTCCAGTCTGACGCACTTGGTCATCGGTTGTCACAGATAGTACGGGAGGCTGGTCTTTTTTGGTTATCCATTGATAAACTACCAGTCCCACAATTAAACTCAGAACTAGCAAAGAAATGCCAAAGCTGACATTTTCCGCAAAGGAACGTTCGGATTGTTTTTCTTGATCGCCAGCAACATTATCCATAAACTTCATTCATAAACTTTAAATTTAAAATTCAACTGCTTAAATAGCTATCCGCCCTGCCGCACCGCCAATGGTAGCGGGTAATCCCAAAATCACCGTGAAGCTTAACCATAGACTCCAGGGATCTTTTCCAGAAAGCTGATGAAAAAACCAGAGCATTAAAACTGATGCCAAGAGAGAAACGAGATAAGAAAAAACTGTTTCCCCCAAAGGTCGCTGAAAAAGTCCTTGCTGCTGATAGCGCTTTTTTTGATTAGTAAACCCCGCCGCGAAAACAATTGTGTAAGAAACAATTAAGGAAGTTGCCATAATTGCCAATATCCAAGGTGGGGAAGCGGCAGCCGCTAGCATCGGAACTTCATCGGTGGGAGCGATCGCAAAAGCAATAAAAACAGCACCGATTGCCGTGGCACTAAAATCGGCAAGGGTATACTCCCAAACAGTTTGGCTTGCTGTTCTGCGTTTTTGTTGAGCAGGCTTGGCCGGAGAAGAGTTTGAAGCGGTAGATAATTTTCGTTCACCACTCAGAATCGATTTTGAGAGTGCTACTCCTAAGGAGAAGGGAACACCCTCAAAAATAATTTTTCCTAATCCTTCGTTTAAAGAAGTTTCCCGAGTAATTTGCTGCAATAAAACTAACATTAATGCGGCACAGACAATTCCAATTGCCATAGCTTCAATACTTTCTGTCACAGCTTCAATTATTTTATGGCTACTGTTTCTACGAAAGCCTTGCACTCGAATCAGGAAAAAAATGATGATGTAAGTAGTACTCAAAATATAGATCAGCACTGAAGACTGGACTTCAGAACCAATGAACCAGACTTCCATCGTGTAAAGTAGCGGAATTCCAAATAAAAATCCGCCTGAAACACCGTTGACTAAATCCCGAAACTCTTTTGACCAGGCTGGAGCAATTTTAACTTGGTGAACATGTTTTGCAGGCACAATTTAACCCTAATTTAAATCTGAAATATTGATTTGATGCTTGATTAAGTAAGCATTTTTAGAACCAGACTATTTATAATTTATATTTTCTTGTTTAGCCTCCCACCAAAGATAGACATTACCTTTTTATTTAACTGATAACACCGATTAATATCTATCTTGAGCAACAAGTTTTTCGATTAATAACAAGTTAGCTTGTAAATAACAAATAAATAACAGAACTATTTGATTCCCGATCAAAAGTTGAATACCTTCAAAACCAGATTTATTTACTAGGAGAAATTACGGGTGTTTTATCACAAAAAAGAATTAATCGAAAAATCGGTCAATATAGATGAGCCTAATCCTCGCTTTGCTCAACTTTTATTAGAACAATTTGGCGGTGCGACTGGGGAATTATCTGCCGCTTTACAATATTGGGTGCAATCTTTTCACACTGAACATTCTGGCATCAGAGATATGCTTCAAGATATTGCCACAGAAGAGTTTAGCCACTTAGAAATGGTGGGTAGATTAATTGAAGTGCATACTAAAAATGTTGACCAAACCGACGCATTTCAAAGCACATTATTTGCCGTCAGAGGTCAAGGACCCCATTTTTTAGATTCTCAAGGCTCTGCCTGGACTGCAAACTATATCAATGAAGGGGGTGATGTGGTGCGCGACTTGCGAGCTAATATAGCCGCTGAAGCAGGGGCACGTCAGACTTATGAAGCTCTGATTAAACTTGCTCCAGATCCACAAACGAAAGAGGTTTTAGTAAACTTGCTGACTCGCGAAGTTTCTCACACTAATATGTTCATGAAAGCACTCGATTTTATGGGTAAGTTAGACGAGCCTTTCTTTGGAAATGTTCAACCCGATGAAACTGTAGATATTTATTACAACTTATCGACTAATGGCAAAGATGAACGGGGACCTTGGAATTCAGATGAAAACTTTCGCTATATCGCCGATCCAATGAAAGAAAAGACTCAATCTTAAACTTCTTAAACAGGTCATAGAGTAAAGAAGCGATCGCTATTGGTAGAGCTTTAATTGAAATTTCTGCCTCTAGCGATTTTTATTGTTAATAATCGACAATTTAAGCTTGATCAAGTACTCTCTTAATCCAAAGTTCTTGGACTAAAATCTGAATAATAATAGTTAAAGGTAAAGCTAATAGCAACCCAAAAAAACCAAAGAAAATTGCAAATATTAGTTGAGATACCAAGGTAGCAGCTGGTAATAAAGAAACCTGTTTTTGCATAACTAGCGGCGTTAAAATATTGGTTTCAACCTGTTGTATTAAAAGATAAAGAATTAGAACGGCAATTGCTTTCCAGGGTGCATCCAAGAGGGCGATCGCCATTGGGGGAATTACACTAAAAATTGGCCCAACATTGGGAATAAAATTTAATAAACCTGCTAATAATGCATTTGCCAAAATCAAAGGTACTCCTAAAGCACATAATCCAATTCCACTAAAAAGTGAAACGATGCTCATACTAAAGAGAAGGGCAATCGACCAGGCTGTAAGTTTTTGCTCGCAACGAGTGAGAATTTCATCAACTTGCCTGCGAAAACTACTAGGAAATAATCTTATTAATATATCTCGATATTGAAATGGACTTGCCAACAGCATTATAGTCAACACCAAAATTACTAATATACTTAAAATTGTATTCACGGTGCTGGAAAATAAACTAAAGAAGTTACTAAATATTTGATTTTTTAAAGGTTGAGGAATCTGTA
Organism: Cyanobacteriota bacterium; assembly: GCA_046050865.1. GTDB lineage: Bacteria > Cyanobacteriota > Cyanobacteriia > Cyanobacteriales > Xenococcaceae > Waterburya. The sequence continues at coordinate 1,788 of JBJOPG010000230.1, read as the reverse complement.
GCAATCTTGTGATCGAGTCGCGAAGATTTTCAAAAATAGGATTGGAAATAGAAAGCTGTTCTTGCCATTGAAATAACCAACTATTTAGTCGTTCTATTCCTAAAGGAACTTTCTCCATTAATTGCTGAGATTGAGTTATCAATGGAGGTACAATCGCAATTATGAAGAAGACTAGTATTCCTAAAACAGTAATAATAGTAACAAGAACGGCAACGCTTCGTTTAACACCAGATTTTTGTAGTCTTTGAACTGCTCGATTTAAAACAGTGGCTAAAATTGTTGCCGTAAATACTAGCAAAAGAACTTGCCTAATTCGCCATAAGATATAAATCACCAAAGCAAAAGCAGCTAAGCTAATCCATTGATTTAATTTCAAGACTTTAAATCTCCTACATTTTTAGCACTTATAACTTGGCTTGGTTTTTAATTTGCTTAATAAAAATTTAATGAAAAAAGATTAGTTCGGAGGTAATCTCCGAACTAAAAAAAGCGTTGTGGTAAGTGGTAAATACCAAGAATAACTACATATAGTTTGAAGCTAACAATACTTATATTCCTCTATCGCAAGAAATATTTTAATTAATACTCAAACTGGGTGAGTAAAAGTTTACTACTAAAAGTAGAGGTAAATAACTATCTCGTTATGTGATTTTAAAGTTATGCCTGAAATTTGAAAACTTAATCATATTAATCATGTCAGATTGAACAATTAAAAAGTTTTTTAATTTAGGAATTGTCGAACCCTTTCAGGGGTCTCTCCGCTAATTCACATCAGACGTTTTATACAGCAATTGACGCAAATAATTAGGAGCCTAAATACCTATGTTGATCGCGATTCAATTACCTCCAAATCCCGAACCACAGCCAATTCCCACTCCTGAACCGCAACCAGTCCCCACTCCTGAACCACAGCCAGTTCCCACTCCTGAACCGCAACCAGTTCCCGCTCCCGAACCGCAACCAGTTCCCACTCCTGAACCACAGCCAGTTCCCATACCAGTTCAAGAAACTCAATCAGAAAACACCCAAGCCAGCGAGACAGAGCGTTGGAGTTCTTTAATTGGAGGCAGTGCCTTAGTATTAATCGGTCTTAAAGAGCGATCTTTAAGAGGTGCTCTGATGGCGATCGCTGGTGGGGGATTAGTCTATCAAGGTGTTAAAAATCAAAGCATGATCGAAGAAGCACAAGAATTATTAGGTGGCGATCGCAGCATTAAAGTAGAAAAAACAGTGACAATCGCCAAACCAGCCGAGGAACTCTATCGTTATTGGCGCGATTTTGGCAATTTACCTAGTTTTATGAAGCATCTCAAATCTGTGACAGTTTACGATGATCATCGTTCTGGGATGCTCAAATCATCAAAGATGAACCAGATCAATTGATTGCTTGGACTTCTGTAGAAAATGCCGACATCGATAATTCTGGTTTTGTCCGTTTTCAGGCAGCCCCAGGTGATCGTGGCACTGAGGTAAAAGTGGTGATGGAATACAACCCAGTCGCCGGAAAAATTGGCGCAGCGATCGCCGAACTTTTTGGTAAAGAGCCAGAACAACTAATAAAACAAGACCTACGCCATTTCCAACAATTGATGGAAACGGGAGAGATCGCCACAACGGAAGGTCAGGTTCCCTGCCGTAGAACGACAGGGCTTGCCTGACCGTTGATCAACCCAAAGGAGGATGACCACGAAGGTTGAAAATAACTTAAATAAGAAAAGCTTTTGTAAGTTTTTAGAGGTAAAAATGTTTTTACGATCAAAAATCAACTTTCGCCGAATTTTAGTTGTT
>JBJOPG010000229.1:0-7708 GCA_046050865.1 Cyanobacteriota bacterium | reverse complement strand
GAAACAAAGAAAAACTCTCCTGGGGCTAGCTGAAGAAATTTAACTCCTTGGGCTGGTACTTCTAGGGTACGAACAAGGGGTCTGACAAAAACAAAACAGCCGATCGCCGCGATCGCTACTGCAATTAAGGCATAAAATAGGCGTAGCCGCAGTTCTTCTAGATGATCAAACAGAGACATTTCTACTTCACCAGGAAGCTCATTGAGATAATCTTCTTGTTCCACCACAGAGGTAGGGGCGACTAAAAACTAGTTGTTAAGCGCTAATCCATTTAGGATAATTATATCGGCTCAAGGGGATGTCATCAGATTAATCAGTGCATTTTAGACAACGAGAAGGAAAGCGATCGCACTATTCTAAGATTCGGCAACCCTGACTACTGCTTATATATTGAGTTTTCATCTTAAGGAATTAGGCTCTGTCTAGACTAGCGATCGCAATTACAGGATTAAAATCATCAATTTCAGAAAAACTTGCTGATTGGTCTTTCTGAACACCTTTCTTCAAATAAAAGTTTAAGAAAAATGGTTAATAGAAATTAAAAAAGGGCAAATATTTTATGATTGTCTAAAAAGCTCAATTGCGTTACAAGTAAGATCGCTTGCCAATGCCTCATACAGGAAGGAGAAAAAATATTAGCCCCGATCAGCTGTCAAAACTCAAGCAAGGATTAGAACTTTGGAATGATTGGAATGATTGTAGAGGAACAAATTTTAGAATAAAACCTAACCTCAGAGGGTTAGATCTTAGTGAGGCAAATCTCAGCGAGTTAAATCTCAGCGGGTTAAATCTTAGTGGAGCAAATCTTAGTGGAGCAAATCTTAGTGGGGCAAATCTCAGCGGGACAAATCTCAGTGGGTTAAATCTCAGTGAGGCAAATCTCAGTGAGGCAAATCTCAGTGAGGCAAATCTCAGTGGGGCAAATCTCAGTGGGGCAAATCTCAGTGGGGCAAATCTCAGTGGGTTAAATCTCAGTGGGGCAAATCTCAGTGGGGCAAATCTCAGTGGGTTAAATCTCAGTGGGTTAAATCTCAGTGGGGCAAATCTCAGTGGGGCAAATCTCAGTGGGTTAAATCTCAGTGGGTTAAATCTCAGTGGGTTAAATCTCAGTGAGGCAAATCTCAGTAGGATTCAAGCATTGGAAACTAACTTTGAGGGGGCAAAATTTACTGGAGCTTGTATAGAAGACTGGAATATCAACAGTCAAACTAATCTTAATAACGTAATTTGTGATTATGTTTATTTAAAGCAAGATAAACAAGAACGTCGCCCTCATGATCCAAATAAAAAGTTTGCATCAGGAGAATTTACCAAACTATTTCAAAAGGCATTAGAAACGGTTGATCTAATTTTCTCTGATGGTATTGATTGGCAAGCATTTCTCGCATCATTTGAAAAGCTTCAGGTTGAATGCGGTAGTGATGAACTAGCTATTCAGGCGATTGAAAATAAGTCTGGTGGTGCTTTTGTTATTCGCGTGGAAGTTCCTAGTAAGGCAAATAAGGCAGAGATAGAAAAATATTTTAAACAAGAATACGAAACAAAACTCAAAGTTATTGAAGATAAATATCAAAACCAGTTACAGGCTAAAGATGAGGAAATAAAAAAAGCTTATCGGGAAAAAAGCATAGACTTGCTGGAAATGGCTAGAATAATGGCAAGTGTTCAGAAATCAGATATTCATAACCATATTGAAGCTACGGGGAATAAATCTGTGTCAGAAACTTATGAGTCTAAATATGATTTGAGTCAGGCTCAAGTTGGCGGAATTGTTGACACTGCTCAAACAGGAAGTAATCCAGAATTTCATCAACATAATTACGCTCCAGAACAAAAGCAAACGCTAGCCGAGGCAGCAGAAGAGATTCAACAGCTTTTAACCCAACTACAAACTCAGGGTTTTGGTCCAGAAGACGCGCAACAACAAGCAGCTAATGACTTGGCAACTAAGGCACAAGACAACCCTACAACCTTGGGAAAATTAGTTAAATGGGGACAGTCTTTAGGTGATACTGCTGCCCAAACTACAGTCAGTGAAGCAGCCAAAGAAGTTGTGAAATTGGCTTTGAGGTTATCAGGTGTTCCACTACCATAGGGCAGCTTTTAGAAAAGCGATGATCGCCTTCTATAATGTTGATGCTTTATAGATTAATCAGTGCGCGTCAGGCAACTAGATATGAAAGAAACCTCTATTACTCGGACAACGATTGACAAAGCGAAAAAATCAGAAGATTTGACCGATTTAGAACGGCTTAATTTTATGAGTGAGTCAGAAATTGAAGCCAATGCCCTCTCTGACTTAGATAATCAGCCCCTTGACCCCTTGACCCTTAACCTTTTCCCAGTCTAAGCAGATTAATTTGTTTTTTGAAAGTTATTAACTAACCAAAATAATTTTCAGCTAGAATTTGCTCCAACTCAATATAGCTATCATTGGGTATATCGAACTCAACACCCCAAGACTTGACAGCATCAGCAAAGATCCCTGGATATACTTCTGTCATGTATCGGTTAAAGCTAGGATTTCGCTTTAACAATCTGGAAATTCGACTACGAAAATTAATAACCTCAACCTTCCAGTGTTTGTGATTATCCTTTTTTTGAGACTCCCAGTAACGCAGCTTAAGAACATGAGCAATTAATTGCTCTAAATAACTTTCAAGCGCTCGTTTCTCCGATTTGCCCATGTCGTCTATTTCATCGAGCAAATTGTCCCAATCCATGTTTTTAAAATCTTGGTTTTGAATTGCCTTTTTGATTTCTTCGATCCACAGATTAAAATCGCGATCATATAGTTCTTTTACACTCATAGCTCATAACTCATAGCCTATAACCCATACTACCATTCACTAAATAATCTGGACTTAGATTAATGTGAGCGTCTAACGAATTTTGATCCGTAATGCTAGAAAAGAAACAAATTACTCTTTACCCGTTTCCCTCTCATCAAAATAGTTCATTACGATTAGTGCAAGAAGTCTAATAATGGTATCTTGCTTAAAGTTAATCGTAGTTGAGGATTTGAGGTAGGATATGGCGAAATATGATGTGTACGCTCTGGGTAATGCTCTTTTGGATGTTGAGTTTGCAGTCTCCCCAGAAGTCTTACAAAACCTAGAAATTGAAAAGGGGGTGATGACTCTTTTAGACCAAGACAGCCAAGATAAAATTGTCAGCAATTTAGCAAATTATGACCAAAAACGCTCCTGTGGCGGTTCAGCAGCCAATACTTTAATTGCCATCAGTCAGTTTGGCGGCAAGGCTTTTTATTCCTGCAAGGTAGCAGACGATGAACCAGGTAAGTTTTATACCCAAGATTTAATTGACTGTGGTGTGACAACTAACTTAGAAAGCCACGTGGCAGAATCAGGGGTGACGGGGAAATGTTTGGTGTTTGTGACCCCCGATGCCGATCGCACCATGAATACTTTTCTGGGTATTTCTGGAGAATTTAGCGATGCAGAATTAGTACCGGAAGCGATTGAACAGGCTAAATATACCTATATTGAAGGTTATTTAGTCAGTGGCGAAAGCAGTAAACAAGCTGCCATCAAAGCAAAAGAAATGGCACAAGCTGCGGGAAATCAGGTGGCGTTTAGTCTGGCTGACCCCAATATGGTCAAATTCTTTAAGTCTGGACTCCTAGAAATTATTGGTTCAGGAGTAGATTTGCTGTTTGCTAACGAAGGGGAAGCCTTGTTGATGGCAGACACCACAGATTTTGACCAGGCAATTGAGTATCTTAAAACTTTAAGCAAAAGATTTGCTGTGACACGTGGTGCATCGGGTTCCGTAGTTTTTGATGGGGAAGAGTTAATTCAGATTGAGCCATTTCCTGTGAAGGCGATCGATACTGTTGGCGCAGGAGATATGTATGCAGGGGCTTTCCTTTACGGTATTACTAACGGCATGAATTATGCCGAGGCAGGACGGTTAGCTTCTTTAGCTTCATCTAAGATCGTTACCACCCTGGGGGCACGGATGAAAACTCCAGAAGTACAAAATCTGTTGAATTAAGCAAATAAATAGCCTGAGTTCGGGTCAAGACAATTGATCGGTTAAGGCAGCTATTAGCTTGATAATTAGAGTCAGTTGTCGCAACTGCTCTGCTGATCCCGAACTGAGGTTAAATACTCAAAAAGATGTAACATCAGATAGTAATATTTTAGATGTGGAAAAAATTGTCTAAAATTTAAAATGTTTGAAAAAGCCAGTTTAAATAAAAATATTCATCAGCAAGAATTAAATTGGTTTAAAGTTATTTTTCAATGGCAATCTTCTGTCATTCCTGCGATTATCCCTAGAGTAGTTTTCTGTGGTTTTTTTGGTTTATTTATATCTATTTTTCACTTTTATTATTTAAATGTTGGTTTACCAATTTTGAGTAGTGTTGTTCCGAGTATTGTTTTAGGTCTATTATTGGTTTTTCGGACGAATACTGCTTATGAACGTTTCTGGGAAGGTCGTAAACTTTGGGGAGCATTAGTTAATGCTATTCGTAATCTAGCTCGTGCCATTTTAGTTTCTGTTCAGGACAATAGTGTAGAGGAAAGACAAGAAAAAATTCAGATATTAAATCTGTTAATAGTTTTTGCGATCGCCACAAAATTACACTTGAGAGACCAGGTAATTAATGATCAAACTAGAGATTTACTACCAACTGATTGGTATGAAAAACTACAAAAAGCTCACAATGCTCCATTACAAGTAGCATTTTTAATTCAAGATTATCTTCAACAACAATTTTATCGCGATCGCATTAATAGCTACCAGCTAACATCAATGTTGCAATTATTAGATGCAATGGTTGACACTGTGGGTGGATGTGAACGTATTTTAAAAACGCCCATACCCGTTGCATATTCAATTCATCTCAAACAACTATTATTAATTTATTGTCTAACCTTGCCATTTCAATTAGTAACTGAATTACAATGGCTGACAGCACCGATAGTTAGTGTGATTAGCTTTACGGTTTTTGGTATAGAACAAATTGGTATTGAAATTGAAAATCCTTTTGGACACGATGCTAATGATTTACCATTAGAAAATATCTGTAAAACTATTCAAATAAATATTGAAGAATTAATGGATTTTTCTCGGTATATTCAATATGGTCGAATTCAAGATATATAAAATAGCAACTTCTTATTCGATATTAATGGGATCAACATCAATGGTCATGCTGACGGATCTGGGTAAATAAGATCGCAGCAATAAATTGAGATCGGGTAAATTATCTTTTGCCGTGGCAGAAAACTTGAGTAAAATCTGCCAGCGATAACGACGAGCAACCCGCATGATATTGGCGGGGGCTGGCCCTAAAATCTCATATTCTGGACTTAAGGTATTAATTAGAATATCCGCTAGGGTTTCAGCCGCTTGGGCTACTGCTTGCTCATCAATACTACTCAGTTTAATTAAGATGAGATTGCCATAGGGAGGATAGTTTAGTTCGGCTCTTTGCTCTAGCTCCGTACGACTGAAATCATCATAGTTATGGGTTTTAACTGCTTGAATCACAGGGTGTTCGGGGGAATAGGTTTGGAGAATTACTCTACCTGGAAGATCTCCTCGTCCTGCTCTGCCTGCCACTTGAGTTAAAGTCTGAAAAGCTCTTTCCGCTGCCCGATAATCACTACGGTGTAATAAACCATCTGCTGCCACAATTCCCACTAGAGTAACTCCCGCAATGTCTAAACCTTTGGTCAGCATTTGGGTGCCGATTAAAATATCTGCTTCTTGGTGAATAAAGCGATCGATTAACTGACGATGGGCGTCTTTATTTCTGGTGGTGTCGCTGTCATAGCGAATTGTACGGAGGTCGGGAAATAATTTGGTCAATTCCTGAGTAACCTTCTGAGTACCGCTGCCAAAAAACTTGAGGTAGGGAGAATTACATTCTGGGCAGATTTTGGGCTGAATCTGAGTATGGTTGCAATAGTGACAGCGCAAGAGTTTCGCTGCCCCCTCGTGGGTGTGGTGATAGGACAAAGAAACATCACAGTCTGGACATTCCATCACATAGCCACAACTGCGACAGGAAACAAAGGTACTGTGTCCTCGGCGAGGGATAAATAAAATACCCTGTTGTCCTTGGGATTTCATTTCGGCGATCGCCTTTTGCAAAGTTACACTGAAGATGGATCTATTTCCACGACTCAATTCCTGTCGCAGATCGATAATTGATACTTGCGGTAAGGGACGTGAAGCAATTCTTTCGGGTAGGGATAGATAAAAGTTTCGATCTTGTTTGGGCGAACAGCCGTTCGCCCCTACGTTACCAACAGCGGTCAAACTTTCTAAAGAAGGGGTGGCAGAACCCAATATCAAAGGACAATTTTCTAACTCAGCTCGCCATTGAGCCACCTTACGAGCATGATAGGTGGGAGCAGGACGATCCTGTTTAAAACTAGAGTCATGTTCTTCATCGAGGACAATTAAGCCCAGATTTGGCAGGGGAGCAAAGATCGCCGATCGCGTTCCAATAATTACTTGGGGTTCTCCCTGAATCGTCTGTCGCCAAGTATCGTAACGTTCATTAGCGGATAGTTTACTGTGATAAACGCACACTTGAGCGCCAAATCGAGCGCTAAAGCGATCTGTAAGTTGAGGTGTCAAACCGATTTCAGGAACTAAGACTAGAGCTGATTTACCCTGTTCTAAGATTGGCGCGATCGCCTGAAGATAAACTTCGGTTTTTCCCGAGCCGGTCACCCCATGCAAGAGAATTTGTGCGTAATTTGCTTGAGCGGTAATTACGGCTAGAGCATCAGCTTGGGCAGGACTTAGTTTTTTTGGGTGATCTGCCCCTGATGAAACTCCCTGCTCCTGACGCAGTATTTCTCTTTCAGACAGAACAACATAACCTTTGGCTGCTAACTTTTTAACCGTGGTAGGGGTTGTTTTGCAAGCAGTAACTAGATCTTGAAGCCATAGCTCTCCGCCCCTGTTTTTGAGAATCTTTAATACTTCCTGCTGTCTGCTGGTTAAATCCTCCAGCACAATACTTGTTGCCAGAGTAACGGCAGTTTTGAGCTTTGGCTTGGCTCGCTTTGGTGGTTCGAGATAGCTTTCAATCCAGCCTCTTTTACTTAGTTCTCGAATGCCACGAATCGCCCCTTTGACCTGATTTTTAAGATAGTTAACACTGTAGTCACCATCTTTTTGGCTTTGTAATAGTTGAAGAATTTTCACTGCTACGAGGCTACAGAAAGTCTCCGCACCTGGAGGCAGATTTGGACTTAATCTAATTCTTCTTTGCGATCGCCCTAATAAACCAGGAGGCAGCGCTACCCGAATGGCACTCATTAAATCGGTATTGTAGTAGCCAGCAATTTTTTCTAACAGTTGCCAATAGGTATCTTGAAAAAACCCTGAAGTAATTACCTCTTCTATGGGGCGAATTTTGTTAGGGTCTAAATCCACTGGCGGGGAGGCAACAAGACGGATCGCAATCCCTCCTGTTAATTGATTTCCAAAGGTCACCGCCACAATATCCCCAGCCTTGACCGTTAACTCTTCTGGAAGACTATAGGTGTATAGTCCTTGATCTCCTCCTGGAGAATCCACCAAAACTTCTACCCATTGCAGGGTGCCAATTTGATATTCTATTTCTGGTTCCGCTGCCAACAGGCTGGTTTGTATCGCTGTTTTGTAGGGATGTGGATTGGACGACTCCAATGCTCCGCGATTACACCCATTCGAG
>JBJOPG010000228.1:0-7477 GCA_046050865.1 Cyanobacteriota bacterium | reverse complement strand
GACGACGGCGATCGCTATACTCGTCCGAACCAAGTGACAATCATTACCATGCATAAAGCCAAAGGATTAGATTGGGACTATGTATTTATTCCCTTTCTGCACCAAGATATGCTTCCAGGAGAACCTTGGATACCCAATGCAGGAAAGTTTCTGGGCAACTTTACCCTTTCCGAAGTTGCTCGCGCTCAAATCAGAAGTATTGTCCATCATCAGTATCTAGCCCCCGAACAAACCCAAACAATTCCTTTACCCATGGCAGCGTGGCAAGAAGCAATTAAGCTCAAGCAAGCTGAAGAATACCGCCTGCTATACGTGGCAATGACCAGAGCCAAACGTTTATTGTGGATGTCTGCGGCGGAGCTAGGCCCATTTCGCTGGAGTGTATTTCGCGCCGACCAACCCACTAGCCTCCAACAGAAGAAGCCCTGTCCTGTTCTCCCCGCTTTAATTAAACACTTACACAGCTTGAGTTCAGGTTAGAATGATTACGTTTTCTATAAAAATAGCAATCCTGGCAAATCAGGAAGCTAGCCTGATAGATATAGCTACCGAGATGAAGAGATATGGCGATCGCAACGATTAACCCCGCAACAGGGGAAACTCTCAAAACTTTTACCCCCTTGACTGATGCTGAAATAGAAACCAAGCTAGCTTTAGCACAATCAACTTTTAAGTCATATCACCAGACGAGCTTTACTCAACGTAGTCAGTGGTTAAACCAGGCGGCGGAGATTCTCGAACAAGATAGTCTTCGGTATGCTGAAATTATGACCACAGAAATGGGCAAGACCCTCAAAAGTGCGATCGCCGAAGTGGAAAAGTGTGCCAAAGTCTGTCGTTTTTACGCCGAAAAAGGCTCTGAGTTTTTGGCAGATGTCTTAATTGAAAGTGATGCTAGTCAAAGTTATGTGGCATATCAGCCCTTGGGGGCAATTTTGGCAGTGATGCCCTGGAATTTTCCCTTCTGGCAGGTCTTTCGTTTTGCTGCCCCTGCTTTGATGGCAGGGAATGTGGGGCTACTAAAACACGCCTCTAACGTCCCTCAGTGTGCTTTGGCGATCGAGTCGATTATCTCCCAAGCAGGATTTCCGACTGGGGCTTTTCAAACTTTATTAATTGATTCGAGTCAGGTTAAATCCATCGTTGAAGATGAACGGGTCAAGGCAGCCACTTTGACAGGAAGTGAACCCGCAGGGGCTGCGTTAGCCTCCGTTGCGGGACAACAAATCAAAAAAGTGGTGTTGGAATTAGGTGGTAGCGACCCGTTTATCGTCATGGCAAGTGCCGACCTGGAGCTGGCAGTAGCTACGGCAGTGCAGTCCAGAATGCTCAACAACGGACAGTCCTGTATTGCGGCAAAACGGTTTATTGTGGCAAACAGTATCGGCGATCGCTTCCAAGCGCAATTATTGCAGAAGTTTCAAGCTTTAACGATTGGCGATCCGCGCCACCAGGACACTGACATTGGCCCCTTGGCAACCACCGATATTCGCTCAGAATTAGATCAACAGGTTCAAAGAGCAGTTCAAGAGGGAGCCAAGCTTTTAACTGGGGGCAAACCGATTACCGACCGTCCAGGAAATTATTATCCTCCCACCATTTTGACGGACATTGCTCTGGATTCCATCACAGCGCAGTCAGAGTTTTTTGGCCCCGTGGCATTGCTATTTCGGGTGCAGAATCTTGATGAGGCGATCGCTGTAGCTAATCATATTCCCTTTGGTTTGGGGGCTAGTGCTTGGACAACTGATGCTCAAGAAAGCCAACGCTTAGTACGGGAAATCGAAGCAGGGGGAGTCTTTATCAACGGCATGGTTAAGTCCGATCCTCGTTTACCCTTCGGTGGTATTAAGCGATCGGGTTATGGTCGAGAATTAAGTAGTCAGGGCATCCATGAATTTGTCAACGTTAAGACTGTTTGGATCAAATAAAAACTCACTCCCAGGCAAGCTAGTTAATTTTTGTAAAGTATCGTTGCGACAGGTTTAGTTTTCTGGCTTGATAAGAATAGCAAAAAATATATTATCGTATTTCACAGCTCCTGATGTTTTTGATGGAGTTTTAAAGATAAACAGGTTTTGAGCATCAGTTTTTGACTTTAGGATGAGATTAAGAATATTTTTGTCTGGGACATCGCACCACCCAGTTAAAATATGGTTTATGCGCCAGCTTGTTTTCTGGGAAAAACGATCAACAATAATTATCTTAGATTTAGCATCGATGCTTATAGCCTTATAGCCTTTATTAATAGGAGTAAATTTACGCCATGCAAATGCTGAAAAAAATATTTAATTCTGATGATAAATATCATCTAGTTTTAGATGAAACGGAAAGTTCAGAAGCAGTCCAGGCTGAAACAGCCCCGAAAGTGGTGGTGGCGACAGCAGCCAGTGCCCAGGATAATGGAAGTGCAGCGATCTCTAGCGATCAGGAATCAGGTAATAAGAAATCTCCTAAAGCTGCTGCTAAAGCAGAGGTCGCCCAAAAAGAGGTTCAACCTACTCCTAAGAAATCTGCTGCACCATCCTATGAACCACCGTTTTGGGTTGCGGCGATGAATAACACCAACAACAATGCTTCTAGCAACGGTAGTGGTCAAGGGGCGGAAGTGACCTTTGCCAGTGATAATTTAATGCCTACTATAACTAAATATCGTCGTCTTCCTGGAGGCAGTTTAGCCAAATTCAGAGCCATGGCGAAAACCGCTAAAACTCCTAGAAGATAGTTCTGATAGGAAAAATAACAGGTTGCTCAACGGAAGAATTATCCCCATCATAAGGAGTCTTCCGTTTTGGTTTTTTTGGTTTATAATTTCAAAGCGAAAAATAGCATCATTAACCTTAAAGGATGTCAGGGTAAAGCAATTGCCACATTAGAGACAAACTTTGTCCCTCTTTCCGATAAGATGAGAGTTGCCGCTTTTTTATTGAAGCTAGCGTTTAGTTTGGTTAGAAAACCCGTCTAATTTAACTAGGCTTTTAGGTAGTTAGAAACGGGTTATTTACAAGGAAGAAATCAATGAATCAAGAAATTTTTGAAAAGGTAAAAGGCATCGTCGTTGACCAGTTAGAAGTGGAAGCCGATCGCGTTACCCCAGAGGCGAGCTTTGCTAATGATTTGGGTGCTGATTCTCTTGACACAGTAGAATTAGTTATGGCTTTAGAAGAAGAATTTGATATCGAGATTCCTGATGAGGCAGCCGAACAAATCGATACCGTTGGTAAGGCGGTAGAACATATTAGTAAGGAAACTGCCGCAGCTTAACTCTTGTCCTTCTGGTTAAGGATGTCGATCGCGGCTGCCAACTTTGCTGAAGTAATCGTCAGAAGTAATCTTAACAAGTGTTTCAGCTTAATCGAAGATGAATTATAGATAGAGGGCAGCCTGAATCAATAGTCCCATAGCAAAAGTGCCATAGCAAAAGCGTAGAGAGAAGAGAGCAAACATGACAAACAGGCAAAACAAGCGAGTTGTAATTACAGGCTTGGGTGCAATTACTCCCATTGGTAAAAATTTAGCGGACTATTGGGATGCTCTATTGCAGGGAAAAAGTGGAGTAGGGGCAGTAACTTTATTTGATGCCTCCGAACATGCCTGTCAAATTGCTGCGGAAGTTAATGACTTTGACCCCCACAAGTATCTCGATAAAAAAGATGCTAAACGGATGGATCGCTTTGCTCAATTTGGGGTGTGCGCCAGTATTCAGGCGATCGCCGATGCCAAGTTTGAGATCAATGAGCTAAACGCCGATCAGGTGGGAGTCCTAATTGGGACGGGAGTAGGCGGGTTGCGGGTGATGGAGACCCAAAACGAGAACCTCATTACCAAAGGGCCCAGAAAAGTGAGTCCCTTTACCATTCCCATGATGATCGGCAATATGGCAGCAGGGTTGACGGCAATTCATACGGGAGCCAAAGGACCTAATTCCTGTACTGTAACCGCCTGTGCAGCAGGTTCCCATGCCATTGGGGATGCTTTTCGCCTGGTTCAAGGGGGCTATGCCAAAGCAATGATTTGCGGTGGCGCGGAAGCTGCGGTAACACCTCTTTCTTTTGCTGGTTTTTGTTCAGCCAAGGCTCTTTCTACTCGTAATGATAGTCCTGATGATGCCAGTCGACCATTTGATCGCGATCGCGATGGTTTTGTGATGGGAGAAGGTTCGGGAATTTTATTTATTGAAGAACTCGACCAGGCTCTCGCCCGCGGAGCCAGAATTTATGCAGAAATAATCGGCTATGGTATGACCTGTGATGCCTATCATATGACTTCCCCCGTTCCTGGAGGGCAGGGAGCAGCCAGAGCGATCGAGTTGGCTTTATTGGATGGAGATTTGCATCCCAATCAAGTTGACTATATCAATGCTCATGGCACTAGTACTCAAGCCAATGATTCTAATGAAACCAAAGCAATTAAAAAGGCGTTGGGGGACAGGGCAAGTCAAATTGTAGTTAGCTCTACTAAGTCTATGACTGGTCACCTATTAGGTGGTTCTGGAGGGATTGAAGCGGTAGCGACAGTGATGGCGATCGCTAACGATCAAGTCCCGCCGACGATTAATTTGCAGCATCCCGATCCAGAGTGCGACCTCGACTATATTCCCAATGTTAGTAGAAAGCAGCAAGTGAATGTTGCTCTCTCAAATTCCTTTGGTTTTGGCGGTCACAACGTTACTCTCGCTTTTAAGAAATATAGCTAAATCCAGCTAAATAATTCAAGTTTAGAAAGTGCGCTCACTTGCTAGGGGTTCCTATAGGATGAGAAGATAACCACAAGACTTGACAAAATATCTTGATAAAATCCAGTCTGATCTCAAAATCCCTTTGGTAGCGTCGAAGCACACCCAAATTTTTTGTTTTATCGTAGTTTATTTATATAACAAATATGGTAGTTGCCACCCAATCAACTAAGTCAGTTGAAGAACTTTGCATTAATTCAATTCGTTTTTTGGCAGTAGATGCCATAGAAAAAGCTAGTTCTGGACACCCAGGATTGCCGATGGGCGCTGCACCGATGGCTTTTGTGCTGTGGGATCAGTTTATGCGCTACAACCCCAAGAACCCTAAATGGTTCAACCGCGATCGCTTTGTGCTTTCCGCTGGCCATGGGTCGATGTTGCAGTATGCCCTACTCTATTTGGCAGGCTACGACAGTGTGTCCATCGAAGATATTAAACAGTTTCGTCAGTGGGGTTCTGCTACCCCAGGGCATCCTGAAAACTTTGTCACTTCAGGAATCGAAGTTACCACTGGGCCATTGGGTCAGGGAATTGCTAACGGTGTCGGTTTGGCTCTAGCAGAAGCTCACCTAGCAGCGAAATTCAATAAGCCCGATGCTACCTTAGTAGATCACTACACCTATGTAATTTTAGGTGATGGCTGCAACATGGAAGGGATTTCTGGCGAAGCTTGTTCTTTCGCTGGACACCAAGGACTAGGTAAATTAATTGCTCTCTACGACGACAACCACATTTCCATTGATGGCTCCACCGATGTCGCCTTTACCGAAGACGTTTCCAAGCGTTTTGAAGCCTATGGTTGGCATGTACTCCACGTTGAGGATGGAAATACAGATCTAAAGGCGATCGCCAAAGCCATTGCCGAAGCCAAATCCGTCACCGATAAACCCACCATGATCAAGGTAACTACTACCATTGGTTATGGCGCTCCCAATAAACAAGGTACAGCAGGAATACATGGTGCCGCTCTAGGTACAGACGAAATCAAGTTGACGCGGGACAGTTTGGGCTGGAATTACGAGCCTTTTGAAATCCCTGATCAAGCACTAAACCATATGCGTAAAGCAGTGGAGCGGGGTGCAGCGGATGAACAAGTTTGGAATCAGATCCTGGCGGACTACAAAGCTAAGTATGCCCAAGAAGCAGCAGAATTTGAGCGTTTTGTTAGCGGTAAATTACCCGACGGGTGGGCGGATGTTTTACCCACCTTCACTCCTGAGGAGAAAGGATTAGCCACCCGCAAATATTCTGAAGGTTGCTTAAATAAACTTGCTCCTGTGGTCACTGAATTAATCGGTGGTTCAGCAGATTTAACCCACTCCAATCTTACTGAATTAAAAGGCTTTGGCGATTTCCAAAAAGGCGCTTATCAAAACCGTAACATTCACTTTGGGGTGCGGGAACATGCCATGGGAGCAATTTGTAACGGGATGGCACTCCACGGTTCAGGACTAATTCCCTATGGTGCAACCTTCCTGATCTTCACCGACTATATGCGGGCGGCGATTCGCCTTTCTGCTCTATCGGAAGTGGGTTCCATTTGGGTGATGACCCATGACTCCATCGGTCAAGGGGAAGATGGCCCTACCCACCAGCCCATCGAAACCATTGCTTCTTTAAGAGCGATTCCTGACTTGACAGTGATTCGTCCTGCGGATGGGAACGAAGTTTCTGGAGCCTATAAAGTGGCGATCGAATACGCTAAGCAAAACAAACCTACCTTGATGGCATTATCTCGCCAAGGTGTCCCTAACTTAGCAGGCAGTTCTATTGAAAAAGCAGAAAAGGGTGCTTATGTCCTTTCCTGTGGTTTTGCTCCTGAAGAATTGGATCTAATCTTAATTGGTACAGGTAGTGAAGTACAGCTTTGTGTGGGTGCAGCGGAAAAACTAATTGCTGAAGGGAAGAAAGTCCGTGTCGTCTCCATGCCTTCTTGGGAACTGTTTGAAGCTCAAGACCAAGCCTATCGAGATTCCGTACTACCTAAAGTTGCCCAAAAACGTCTTTCTGTGGAAGCGGGAACTAGCTTCGGTTGGCAGAAATATACTGGTAGCGAAGGTGGTTCAGTTAGTATTGAGCGTTTTGGCGCATCGGCTCCTGGTGGTACTGTGATGGATAAATTTGGTTTCAACGTTGATAATGTTGTCGCTAAAGCCAAGGAAATTATCGGTTAGTTTGAGATAAAAGTTCTAAGCTCTAAGCTCTAAGCCCTGTGTAATCACAGGGTTTTTTACTGATACCCACTACCCACTACCTTTACGGGCGAACGGCGACGCGAAGCTAATCCTTTAGGGCGTTCTCCCCTACCTACTACCTACTACCTACTACCTACTACCTACTACCTATCTATTTGCCGATGAGTGAGCCAGCGCGAGCAAAAGGATAAAACCGCTGAGTAGCCTTGCCGATAATATTCTCACGAGGAACAAACCCCCAATAGTGGCTATCATAGCTGTTGTTGCGACTGTCACCCAAAACAAAATAAGAATTAGCTGGAACTACTTGAGTTTTGTATTCGTAGTTAGGCAAATCTTGAATATAGTCTTCCTGTAATGGCTGATCATTGATATACACTTTTCCCTCCTTGATCTGGACTTTATCCCCTGGTAGTCCAATAATGCGCTTAATAAAAGCTTCGTGGTAATTTTGCTGCTGTAATACTTCGGTTGGTGAAAAGACAATAATATCCCCTCGTTGAGGTGGACTAAATCGATAAGCCAACTTGTTAATTATCAGGCGATC
>JBJOPG010000227.1:0-7639 GCA_046050865.1 Cyanobacteriota bacterium | reverse complement strand
GTAAACAAGCCCAAATTAATCAAACTTTGAAACTCATCACGAGAAATATTCCACTCGCGATTCATTCTGCCAAAGGGAAGTCTTTCCACCAGCAATACTCTGTAGCCTTTAAGTGCCATGACCGCAGCGTGAATGACACCTAACGCTCCCCCGGATTAGAGACTGCATTACTTTTAAAAATAACTTCTTGGGGTTGTTGCGGGTGAGTCACACTTTCTCGCCAGCGTTTTTCCCACCAATACACCCGATTCAGGTCATATTCTCCCAGGGGCATTTTCTGGAAAAAATGTACTGTTTTCGGATAGTCCGCTGCCAAAGCTTCAAAAATTGACTGCTGCCCTAAGTCCACTTCAGGGGGAACGGGATAATTGGGTGGATATGCCGCCTGAATTTCATCAATTAGCTGCTCTTTGAGTCGTTTTACCTGAGGAGCTTTGCCTTCTCCCCAGTGAAATATTTTCAGATAGGTAGTACGTTGTAGTTGCCAGACGAATATCGATACCTGATGCTTCGGTGTGTCAAGTTCCACTCGAATTCCATCAGGAGTGTTGATCTTATCCCCTAGTAACGGCTGCCATGTATCTTGTAACCATTCTTTGACCCCTGAGACATTAGGGGTCGGTACTTCTAAATACGCTAACTCTTTCATATATAAGTAAGGCTAATATATCTTTAAGAAGTTTGCAACCGTGGGCAAATAGCATAGCATTGAGTTAGGCTGGCATGGCTATTGACGGGGGCATACACCAAACTATGCGATGTCTCAAACTAAGCGAGATAAGCAAGCAAGCTCCCGAATTAATTCGGGTACAGCCCCTTGATTTTGCGTCCTCAGATGAGGATACAATTCAGCATCAAGACGTAGCTACTATCCTTATTAATCTTTTAACTTCACCATGGATGATTTTATTCCCGCCAATCCGGAAGAAATGCTAGCAATAAAAAATGGTGCCATAAATGAAGAAGTCGTTGCAACGGCGATCGCCGGTGTAGTTCAGATGGCTCGTCAACAACAACAGTCCCTAGAACAACTGACTGAGAGCATCCTACGAGATGATCGAGTCCTTGATCCAGAACTTCGTAAGTGGTTGAGCCAAATGATCATTCAAGCTTGGAATATCTTACCCTTGCAAGAAGATAATAGCGTGTAATGCTCGCTCCAAATATTTATTTTACTATTTTGCTTCAGCAAAAACTTGAACTCCCCCCTGAGGATTAAGTAAGAGACGAATTGTCGCGGGTTGGGATTTGCTTAGGGGAGAAATAAATGGCTCGCCGTTAATCGGAATATTCGTTTGACTCAGATACAGTTGAGCAGCTTTGCCTAAGGGTACTACTCGTTTGATCGAACCATTTTCATCCAGAAGCAAGCGATATTCCAAGCTCTGGTCGAGGTCGGCTGGGGGCTGCCATTTATGCTCAAAATAAGCAGCGACCTCCTCTGTTGGACTGGGTATTGGAATGGATTGTCTGGCGGCTATCCTGGGAGCTGGTTTCTGCAAGAAATTATCCACAATAGTTGATTTTGTCTCTAGATCTTTTGGTTCTACATCCTTTACATCAGACTGATCTTGAGCTTGATTGCGCGGCGTTATTTCAGCTTGAGGAGCACTTGTAGCAATGGGTATTTTGGCTAAAGTTGAGCTTGCCGATTGAGATTTTTGATTACCAGGGATTTTGGCTTTAGCTGTGGTACCAAATCCTGACTGAAGACCTACGTCAGCTAGCTCATAATCAGCAGGGTCTGGGATATCTGGCTTGGGTTTGGGGGTTTCGACGGCGGGGGGTGGCGGTAATCTTTTGCTAGAAGCGATCGCTTCTATCGGCTCCAAGGGGTCAACGGACTGTTGGTCAGGATTTGGCGCGGGGGGTGGCGTAATTTCAGTTAATTCAGGAATGCTATCCGGGATTTGGGATGGAAGAGCCTCAGAGGTAGTTTTTGGCTGAGACTGGGATTTTAAAATCATCGCCATAGCGATCGCCGCGATCATCGCCACAGCGGCAATTCCTCCCCAGAGGGGCATAATTTTCTGCCAGGGGCGTAGTTGTTCAACCTCAGACAAAGCCAGTATTTTGGTTTGATATGCTTCTAGGGCTGTAACCAAATCAAAGAGTTGCACCGTACCCAGTCTGATACTAGGGAGATCGCTATCGTGGGTCAAAGAGCCAAAGAATAGTTCATGGTGCATTAATCCTTGGGGAGTTAAATAGGGTATTAATTGTTCCCGATCTCGGGTTTTTGATCCAAGATCTGGCTGAAGATTGTTTACTTGAAAAGAACTTTGTAACTGTATTTGAATATAGTGATTGATCGCTCTTTGCAGCTCGCTGAAGTCTTGCTGATTCCCCCTAATTGTGATCTGTTTGACAGTTGTTTGCCGTGGATCATCAAATCTCAATTCAAACTGTAATTGTTTGGCGGGATCTAAGGGCTGTCGACAGGGGAGGGGCAATTTTGGCTCTGTGATTTCTAAAGTACAGGTGGGCGGTGTAAAGCGATGGATTTTAGACGACATGGTATTGAAGCTGATTTTGAGCTGAAGATATTGATAGCAATTTAATTTGAGCTAATCTGTATTAATTTGAGCAGCATCAAAGATTGCTCCCCACAGCAAAAGATGACCATTATGACCGCTATAAAACAACAGATCACTTAATAGTTTCCAGGCAAGATCAGCCAAGGATTCTGATGAAATATGTTGCGGATTGACAATTCTTTCTTGATGGGAATTGATAAATCGATCTAGATAATTACCTAACAATGCTGTCTGCTGGGGTGGATCATTCTGTTCTGTAACTTGCTCTAATAAACTTACTCCCCGACGCAGTAGTTCTTGATGCTGGTTAGCCAAATAGCCAATAATTAAGACTAGCGATCGCGCCTCTTCAACATCTAATTTCTCGCTAGCAAAAGTTTTATGTTTGGGGTTTGAAGATCTTAACCACCAAAGAGCTAGGCGTTCACCAATCACAGATTCTAAATGTAAATCTTGGGCAGTTTGAATCATTGATTCAGAACTAATATTGGCGATCGCTTCCAATGCTAAGAGAACTAACTCTAAATGATCTTTTATATTTTCTAATTCTCCTTCCTCAGCAGCCTTAAAATTAGCTGGCTCCTGCCATGAAGAATAATTGGATTCAGTTTGGGTATTAATTGGCATAATCACCAGTCATCAATTAAATGACAATATAGCTAAGATATTTCATTAGAACTTTATTTGATATTTCAAAATCAATACTATTTCTTGATTCAAATCATATATATTTGGTTGATAATATTAATTTAGCGAAAAGAATCTGCATCAACTCATTTAGAAGTTATTGAACATTTGCCAATCTAAGTTTATTAATGCACTAGTCAACTTGTATATGATCATTTATTTATTCGGGCTAAAAATATATTTAGTTTTTTTAATATTTCACGCTTTTCAAGAACAAAAAAGCTTAAAGCTGAGTTCTGTATCATGGCTGACAATCTCCATAGCCTCAATTTTATGGTTCCTAGTAATCCCCATTTCCTTGATTGAAATAATAATTAAAAGCAAAAATAAAAAACAGAGCAGAAGGGAATCGACAACCATTCAGGAAATTTTCCAGTAACAAGGGTCTTCAATGAGCTTCGTTCCTTCCCTATCCGCAAAAAATAGCCTGCCTAAAACTCATTCTAAAGGTAGATTATCAAAATCGAAAGTAATGCAAACTGAAAAGGGATGAAGAACCAAAAACAGAAATAAATTCTGCACTCCGTTGGTTCACTTCACCCCTCTGGATTAATCATTAGATGGAGAATATGCTCTAATACTCTCTAACACCTTCTAATACTGAGGAATACTAGAATCAATTTCTTGACTCCAGGCGGCAATTCCCCCTTTAACGTTAGTGCCTTCAATTCCCGCTTCTCTGAGAATATTTAGCGCTTTGGCTGAACGACCACCCAATTTACAATGGGCAATGAGACGATGACCATTTACTAGCTCTTTCACCTTCTGAACTGCACTACCGTCTTCTAGTTCTGATAGGGGAATAAGAACTGAGCCATCAATTTTGGCGATTTCGTACTCATTGGGATTGCGCACATCCAACAGCACAAAGTTGTTTTGACCGCTGTCCATTAGCTGCTTGAGGTCTTGAACGCTCATTTCGGCGATCGCCTGACTCGCGGCCTGTTCGGCAGCAGCAGCTTGAGGGATACCACAGAATTCCTGGTAATCAATCAATTTTTCAATTACTGGTCGTTCGGGATTAGGACGTAGTTTTAGCTCACGGAATTTCATCTCCCAAGCGTTGTAAAGTAGCAATCTACCACTGAGGGTATTTTCTGCCCCCAAAATGATTTTAATTGCCTCGGTTGCCTGAATCGTGCCAATAATGCCACAGAGAACTCCTAAAACTCCTCCTTCGGCACAAGAGGGAACCATGCCTGGTGGTGGCGGTTCTGGATAGAGATCACGATAGTTGGGGCCTCCTTGATAGTTAAAGACCGTTGCTTGACCTTCAAAGCGGAAGATCGAACCATAGACATTAGGCTTATCTAATAAGACACAAGCATCATTAGTCAAATAACGGGTCGGGAAATTATCTGTACCATCCACCACCACATCATAGGGTTCAAGAATTTCTAACGCATTTGCGGAACTAATCGCCGTCTCGTACAAATCTACCTGGCAATGAGGGTTAATGCTGAGAATGCGGTCTCTTGCTGACTGAATCTTGGGCTTGCCGACCCAGGACTCACTGTGAATAATTTGTCGTTGTAAATTAGAACTATCGACAATATCGAAGTCTACTAAGCCAATCCTGCCAATACCTGCCGCCGCTAAGTAAAGTAGTAACGGTGACCCAAGACCACCGCTACCGATACAAAGAACACTAGCTGCTTTAAGGCGTTTTTGACCGTCTAATCCTACCTCTGGCAGAATGATGTGACGGGAATATCGCTGATATTCATCTTTATTGAGTTCTATTGCTTCCAAATTTGGATTAAGCATGATGATTAGAAAAAACGCGATCGCAGACCCTGGGGTTCAGGTCGGCTTGTACTCTAAGCTTTTTATTATATAGATTATTTGTCACAAACTTTTTTGCTTTTTTACTCTAATTTAGTAAAAAGGATCAAGTAGCATCAGCAAACAACTCCGACCAAGATTTGCTGGCAGTATCTGAAGTGGCGACTATTTCAACAATGCTCGATTTAGAGGCAGGTTCAGACAAGGCTGCAATACACACTTGAGCTACTTTTTGCCTGGGGATACTGCCTTCAAACAGGGTATCAGCTTGAGACATGATGATGTTGTCAGCATTGTCTTCTTCCTTTAGCCCTCCAGGTCTGACGATGGTGTAAGGAATGCCGCTAGCCTGAAGATAATTTTCTGCCTGTTTTTTCCAGTACAAAATCAGCCAAAACAGATTTAGGGGGTGAAAAAACTTGGAAGTACAAAGAGACGAAACTAAAACAAAATGCTCAATGCCGTGTTTTTTGGCAGCATCGACTAAATTTTTTGTTCCTTCGTAGTCCACTTGATATGGCCCTGTTGGATCTAAGCTGGGGCTGGCACCCGTGGCACAAATTACTACATCACAATCAGCAAGGGCAGATTCAAAAGTGTCTGGCTTTAAGATATCTCCTACAATTAATTCGGTATTATCAGGCAAGATTGTTCTGCCTTTCTCTAGATCTCTGACCAACGCCGTGACAGCAACATCTTGATCGATTTGATCGATTAACTGTCTCACGATGTGTTTGCCCGTTTTCCCTGTAGCTCCCGCAACAAATATCTTCATGAGGATCTAAATCACACCTACTCGAAAAAAAAAGTGTTTAGCTGATAATTAACACCTTTATTGTAATCATATTAACAGCAAGGGTTAGGGATAAAACGTTAGTTTAATAAAGGACATGCAGTCTAAATTTATCAATCATTCATCAAATACCTTTTTAGAAATTTCTTCTTCTGACTCTATGCAGCTCACCTATACTGATTCTGTTGAACAGCAAAGAAAGTTTGCTTTTACAGTTAGTTTCAATGGACAGATGGATATGTATAGCGATATAGATACCGTGGCTGAATATCTTGATGCCCATGAAGGCTGGTTTTGTCGTTGCGCTCAACCAATGAAAGTTGAACCTTTAACTAATAACGGCTATATTTTGACCGTGGGTAAGTTTGGTTCCTTTGGTTATGAAGTTGAACCAAAAATTGCTGTGGTACTCAATCCGCCAAAGGATCGAGTTTATTTAATGCACACTATTCCTTTGCCCGAAGGCAACGAGGGATATGAAGTCAACTATCGTGCCAAAATGAAGCTACAGGAAGTAACTGGTGGCACTGCTCAAGTCCAGAGCAAAGGTTTATTTAGCAAACAGACAACAATTATTCCTCAACGTATTACTGAAGTTACCTGGGATTTGGATCTCAAGGTTCAAGTTGAATTTCCTCAGTTTATTAGCAAACTTTCCGGTAACTTGATTCAGGCTACTGGCGATCGCTTATTGGCGCAAATTGTGCGGCAAATCTCACCTCGTCTAACCTATAAAGTGCAGCAGGATTTTCACCACAGCCATGGTCTGACTATGCCCCCCAAAAGTAGCAGACAATTGCATAAGGTTACCCCCTCTCAACAGTATGCAGTTTGAATATGCTCTTGGAAATACTTAACGAGAAACCCAGCCAATGTAAAGTTAGCTGGGTTTTTTGATTAATTCCTTTCCCCTTTCCCCTTTCCCCTCCTAAGACATCATTCTGTCGAGAATTTTTTGCACAATCTGCATACCCGTAATTGCTTGCCAGCCAAATAAGCCTAACAGCACAATATTGAGGGAGACATGAGTAGTACGAGCTAGGCTATTCCCCTTCTGCATTAAAGGAACTAACGATGCTGAAACTGCAATCAGACCAGTCATGCCTAATCCCGCCAACAGATGTGGCCCCACAAAAAGCTTGCCGTTGTTGATATAGGTAACTGCCATGCCACCAATAGTACCCACTACCATCAAAGCCAGGAGTATTGAGCCTGCTTGATGGTGTCTAATGGTAAACTGTTTTTTTACTAACTCCTTACGAGTTTCTTTATCAGCAGTCCGAATTTTTTTTGATTGAAGTCCTAAATAAAACGCATAGGCTGTCAATCCTAATAAGACCCACATTAAAATTGGATGACCAAACTGCGACCAAGTTTTGATGCCATCGGGAATTTCAAACGCCATAATTTTCTCTTGAATTTAAATAAGCTTAAAACTTTATGAAAATCAACTTAACATAAAGTAACTTTCCAAAGCGAGGTAATCTTTATCTTCTGCTTCCCATTCTCTGGAATTAGAAATTTAGTTAGGACAAGAGTTATACTGCAATTTTTGATCGAGAATACTTGCGATTACAATTATGGTGATGTCATCATCCTCTGGCAGATGGAAACCTTGTCGCTTGCCACCATTGCTGCAACCTGGAGATTTAGTTATAGCGATCGCCACTTCTGGTGCAGTGAAAAATACTGATACCCTCGAACCAGGAATAGCGGTGTGGCGAGATCGCGGTTATCGGGTCGAGATGGGCAAGAATTATCAATCCTGTTGTGGTTATTTGGCAGGTAGCGATCGCCAAAGACGAGCAGATTTAGCAGCAGCTTGGCATAATCCCGA
>JBJOPG010000226.1:0-7499 GCA_046050865.1 Cyanobacteriota bacterium | reverse complement strand
TAGTACCTGTAACAAGTTTTACTGGGGGAGTAAATATCTCACTCAGCAGTTTTTTGAACAGCTTTATCCGAACTACAGCGATCGCATTTTGTTGGTGGTAGCCTATACCCAAGCAGATGAGCATAACCCTGTGGGTATGTCGTTCTGTCTGCACAAAGGAGATCAACTATATGGTAGATACTGGGGCTGTTATGAAGAATATAATGCCCTGCATTTTGAAGTCTGTTACTATAAACCGATTGAATGGGCGATCGCCAACGGCATCAAAACCTATGACCCAGGCGCAGGAGGTAGACATAAGAAAAGAAGAGGCTTTCCTGCTACTGCTAATCACAGTCTCCATCGCTTTTATAATCCTCGCATGGCAAAGGTTTTACACAATTATATCGGTGATGTTAATCGGCTAGAACAGGAAGAAATAACCGCCATCAATCAGGGTCTGCCTTTCAATAAGCAAGAAGTTACTTTCCACTACGAGCAAAATTTGGAGAACTAGGAGAATTAAAAGTCGAAAAATTAGGGATCTAACATTTGGGGATCTAAGGGAAATTTTAAGAATCAGCCGAAACCTAAATTGTTTTGATACCATTGACTAGGTTGCAAGACTTATATATTGCAAATCAAGACAGCAAAAGCATCATTTTAGTTTTGTTAGTCTTTCTAGTAAATCGTTACTCTGATCGGAGTAGAGGAGCCAAATTAATATGTCTGACTTAAATCGAGGAATTATGAAGTTTGATGGTGCAGACAAGCCAGTTCTGGTAGCTGTATCCGCTGTGTTAGTTTTTGGTGGCATCGCTGCTTTGATTTTGTGGGCTTTAAAATCGGCATATATAGTCTAGTTTCAAGCTCATAGTACAAGAATCAGTACGCAAAGCGATCGCCGAAAATTCCCATTATTTTTGATATTAGACTTGTTGCGGTTATCTTATGCTATGATTATTAACCGTGACGCAAATGGGTCGATGTCCGAGTGGTTAAAGGAGGCGGACTGTAAATCCGCTGGCTACGCCTACGTTGGTTCAAATCCAACTCGGCCCACTAAATTTAATTCATTAAACAGAGCTAATCTTACAGATGTGAGATTAGCTTTTTGATTGGAGACAAATTTCAAATTTAATTTGTTTCTTAGGAGTTATTTAACTTTAGTTGCTTTGTTTGCTCCCCGTTCTAATTCCCTCATTTTCTTCCCACGCCAAATCAACTTAACAGGCGTGCCGACAAAACCCAACTGATCGCGAAACTGGCGATCAATATAACGTCGATAATTATCATTAAAGCGTTTAGGTTCGTTCACAAATAAGGCAATGGTGGGGGGTTGAGCGCTGACCTGAGTACCATAGTAAATTCTGCCCTGTTTTCCCTGGCGGTTCGTCGGTGGAGAATGCCAACTTACGGCTTCTTCTAAAACTTCATTAATGACAGAAGTAGTTACCCGACGACGATGAGATTCTGCTGCCACACTCACCAGGTCGAGGATTTTATTCACCCGTTGCCCCGTCATGGCGCTGACAAAGATCATCTCCGCCCATTCCATAAAATAGAGACGAGACAAGATTTCCTTTTTATATTCAATAATGGTGCCAGTTTCTTTCTCGATCGCATCCCATTTGTTAATAATCAGAATAACCGCTCGACCCTCATCAATAATCCGTCCTGCCAGTTTAAGATCCTGTTCTGTCACCCCATCGAGGACATCAATCACAAACAGCACTACATCTGAACGACGAATCGCTTTAAAAGCACGGTTGATGCTAAAGAATTCAGCACCATAGTCAACGTTTTTCTTGCGGCGAATACCTGCGGTGTCAATGAGGCGATAGGTTTGTTCCCCTCTCTGAACGATCATATCGATCGCGTCTCTGGTAGTACCCGCAACATCGCTAACAATTGACCGTTCTTCCCCTGTCAAAGCATTGAGCAGACTGGATTTGCCCACATTGGGACGACCAATAATTGCTACTTTGATTTCATTATCTTCCACCAACTGATCCGCAGGGGGCAAATGAGTCACTAGTTCGTCCAGCAATTCCCCTGTGCCACTACCATGGATCGCTGAGATAGGATAGGGTTCCCCTAAACCTAATTCCCAGAATTCCGCAGCTTGGGCTAAACCTTGCTCGATAGACTCACATTTATTCACCGCTAGTAGCACGGGAACAGATTGACGACGCAGCCATTCCGCAATTTCGCGATCGCCTTCCATGATCCCAAACTGACCATCAACCACAAAAATAGCCGCAGCAGCTTCTACTAGTGCCGCCATTGCCTGCTGACGAATCATGGGGAGAAACTCCGTATCATCGTCAAAGACGAGTCCTCCCGTATCTACTATTTGAAAATCTCGATCCCGCCAAAATGAAGGACGATAAGTGCGATCGCGGGTAATTCCTGGTTCGTCGTGGACGATCGCCTGTTGATCTCCAGCCAAACGATTGACAAAGGTAGATTTCCCGACATTGGGTCTACCAATAACAGCCACAATAGGTAATTTCATATTCTGTTGAGACGCTACACATTACGTCTATAAGTAAAAGAAAAAGTAAAAAAAGATGAAGAGATTTAGTCTGCTGTCATGCAAGTTAATACTCGTTCAATAGTAATAGATTTCTGAGATTAAAATCTAAAGTGCGGCAAAAAGTTCAGCCCAATCAATATTCGCAGGGCGATCGCCTGAATTGATGAGCGAGAAACTTTGGTTAACAGTTGTGTCATGAAATAAAGACTCCACACAAGCATTTGCCACATCAATCCGACTAGCGTCCCCGTTCAAGCGATCGCCAGACTCTAATACCACAGCTTTTTGTCCATCGGTTTTAGCTCGCAACAAAGTATTCAAGTCATAGGAAGTATAGGGGCCATCAATCAGTCTGCCAGGACGGATAATTGTGTAGGGTAAATTGGAAGTGGCGATCGCTTTTTCTCCCATCAGTTTGGCATCTAACACCCCAAACGCATTGAGAATATTAAAGGGAAGGTCATCTTTGCGCAATACGCCACAGGATGAAACAAAGACAAACCTTTTTAAATCTCGGGGTGCAGCAGCCACTAGTTTTTTGACTCCTTCCCCGTCTACAGCTTTGGGACTGCTGGCAGGTTGAAACCAATTAGCAAAATCCCAGGCAAAATCCCATCTGAGGGAAGGAAAAGCGGTTGTCCCTGTACAGCAAATGATATAGCTAATGCTGTTGGTCACATTCTTCAGGGGGTTAGGTTCACGAATATCCCCTTCAACGATTTCAACCCGTTGTTCAAACATCGATTCTGCTTTAGCTCTGGTTCTAGTCAAAGCGCAAACCTGGAGATCTTTGGCTAATAATTTAGCGACTACTAATTGTCCGACTCCTCCAGTAGCACCAGCAACTAAAATTTTGTCTGTACTAGATACCATTTTGCTCTTCTATCCTTTTGTTTCGTCTACAACTCTTATATTGTGATCAATAATCAGCAAGTTGACCTGAGCCTTGAAGAATATTTCTCACCGCCATCAGGGCAAAGCCTAATAAATTCAGTCCCTGCCACTGGTGGGGATTGGCTGCCTGAGGATGATTTTGTTCCAGACCAATACCCCAAATGCGATCACGGGGGCTGGCTTCTACTAAAATGCGCTGATTGGTGTTGATTAAAAACTCTCGTAAAGTCTGGTTTTGCTCAAACTTGCCCAAATTGCCCCGCACCACGATGGAAAATCTATGTTTTAGCCACGTTTCCTGATTAAAGCTGTTGACCAAACGACCAAGTTTCTTTGCCTCTCCCGGACTAGCAGCAGCAATGATTTTTGCTAAAATTTGGCGATCGCCAAACAACCTAGCTTTCTCTGCCATCATATAGTGTTCCGCAGTGGGGTACTCTATATTGTCCAGTTGAAAAGGCGCTACATACCACTGACTCAAACAGCTTTTGCTGACAGATCCGTCTTGATTCTGGCGATGTCCCCAGAAATAGAGATATTTAACCCGATTTCCCAGGTTAATGTAGTCAATTAGCTGCTGTTGGTTAATGATGTTAGAAATATCCATCAACGTTTTACGACTCGAATTCGCCATTACTTAAGGTTAAAACTCAAAAATTTAGAATTGCGTTATAATTTTACTTTGTCAAGCAGAGCTATGTAACTTCATTCAAAAGCCTCGTAGAACAAGAGTTTGAATTATAAGCTATATCTAGAATAATTGATTTTAATCTACTTTTGTAGCAATACTGCTCCTTGAAAAACAGTTAAAACTCAAAAAATTAAAATTGAGTTATGGAGTTGTAATCATGGGCAGAATTAGAAAACCCCAATCTTTATCAAGTTTATGGAAATCGATACCGCAAGATAATCCTGAACTGTTTATCAATCTCCTAAATAAGTATAAAATCACCGATAGTCAAGGTAAGTATTACCATTGGAACGAATTTAAGTGGAGAGTAGATGCGGGAGATGATGAACAATTAGCCTGGCTGGCTACTAAAATTTCTCGCAAGGCAGTATCCAAGCCTTTAACTAAATTGCAAGGCACAGGAGAATCTTGCTTTAGTTACTGTGTTCCTAATTCTCTACTGGCAAGGTTACATCAAATAGACACCATGACAGGGGGCGGTTATACCCTCAGTAATAGTGATTTTCTAGTTTATAGTGACGCAGAAAAAAATAAGTATTTAGTGAAAAGCTTGATGATGGAGGAAGCTATTACCTCTTCGCAGCTAGAAGGAGCTTCCACCACCAGAAAAGTAGCCAAAAAAATCCTGGAGAATAATTTACAGCCAAAAGATAAATCACAACGGATGATCGTCAATAACTTTTTACTGATGAAAGAAGTTTTGGCAAAACAAGCAGAAAATCTCTCTCTAGAAATGATTCTGGAGTTACACCAGATAGCTACTTTTGAAGCTATTGAAAACCAAGCTATTCCAGGTCAATTAAGAAAAAACGATGATATTTATGTTGGCGATTCAGATCAAGAAAGCTTTTACCAACCACCAACTTCGGCAAGCTTAAACGAAAGGCTAGAAAATCTCTGTGCTTTTGCTAATGAATATCATAGTCGTGAAGATGCTGATAATTTCATCCATCCCGTCATTAAAGCGATTATTTTACACTTCATGATTGGTTATATCCACCCCTTTGGGGATGGTAATGGTAGGACAGCTAGGGCCTTGTTTTATTGGTCAATGCTACGGTCAGGCTATTGGTTATTTGAATTTGTATCCATTAGTAAATTGATTCAATCACAACGTATTGCCTATGATAAGGCGTTTCTTTACACAGAAACAGATGATTTCGATTTGACTTATTTTGTTTACCATCAAGTGGAAGTTATTATCAAGGCGATCGCCGCTTTAAAGAGTCACATCGATCAAAAAAAGCAAGAACTATCTAATTTTATGGAGTGGATAGATGAAAGTACCGTCGCCAAGAAATTCAAAAGGGGACATCTGGAAATTCTGAAAGAAGCCGTTAAAGAGCCAGGTAAAGAATTTACCGCACAACAAGTAGCTGACAGTTTACGGGTAAGCCCTAATACAGCCAGAGAATATTTAAATAAGTTAGTAGCAGAAGATTTTTTGGTGTTAGCCTCAACCAAAAGAGTTCGCACTCTCCGTTATTTAGCTCCTGCTAACCTTCGTGAACGATTATCGAGGGAAGACTAAAAGTCTTGGCGTTGCTGATTTAAAACATGAATTGATGATGTTATCGTTTTCAGCTATCAGCTATCAGCTTTTTAAGAGTGTAATTGAAATTTTTAGTTTTCAAGTTCATATCTCGATTCAGCAACGCCAAAGTCTTTAGTTTATTAGTCAATTATTGGTATATTAAAAATCTGTAACGATATATTAAATATCCCAAACATCTATTTTTAATGAACTTATTATACCTACTTGGTTCACTAGTCCTAGTTTTAGCAGTGGGCATTGCCATCTATTTGCTGACTCCTCGTAATTACGAATCCGCTGATTCTGTTGCCAATTCCTACGACGAATGGACAGAAGACGGCATCTTAGAATTCTACTGGGGAGAACACATTCACTTAGGACATTACGGTTCGCCACCAAAGTCTACAGATTTTAACCAAGCAAAATATGATTTTGTCCATGAAATGGTGCGTTGGGGTGGTTTATCCAAGATGTCTCCGGGGACGACTTTACTTGATGTTGGTTGTGGGATTGGGGGCAGTAGTCGGATCTTGGCAAAAGATTATAGCTTTGACGTTACGGGGGTGACCATCAGTCCTCAACAGGTCAGACGCGCTCAAGAATTAACTCCCCCAGGAGTAGACGCTAAGTTTCAGGTAGATGATGCCATGGCTCTTTCTTTTCCTGACGCTAGTTTCGATGTGGTGTGGTCAGTGGAAGCTGGGCCTCATATGCCCGACAAAGCAGTTTTTGCCAAGGAATTATTACGGGTCTTAAAACCAGGGGGCATTTTAGTAGTTGCAGACTGGAATCAGCGGGACGATCGCCAAATTCCCCTGAATTTTTGGGAAAAACCAGTCATGAAACAACTGTTGGATCAATGGTCTCATCCTGCCTTTTCTAGTATTGAAGGTTTTGCCGAACTATTAGCAGAGACGGGCTTAGTGGCAGGAGAAGTGATTACTGACGACTGGACACAAGCAACTCTTCCTTCTTGGATTGATTCTATTTGGCAAGGTATAGCTAAACCCAAAGGGCTGATTTTATTCGGTTTTTCAGGTTTAATTAAATCTCTACGAGAAGTCCCCACCTTACTTTTAATGCGGTTAGCTTTTGGCAAAGGATTGTGTCGTTTTGGCATGTTTCGCGCCACCAGAGCGAATGTGGTCTTGAACCATAGCGCCTCCCCCGCCAGTCAGTTACAAAAAAGTCAGTAGACCTCTTGCATAAATAGCAGATTCATTCTCTATCCCCTTTCCCTTTCCCTTTTCCCCTTTCCCCTTTCCCCTTTCCCCTTTCCCTTTTACCTCTTGGGAAGCTAATTCAGCTTAAAAGTATGATGGATAATGAGCCACAGAATTTCAAGGTAGGCGATCGCGTTAAAATCGTCACCCTCCCTGCTTATATTAAAACCGCCGAACCAATGCCCATGTTGCGATCGCCTGATGTTTTAACGATCGGTGAAGCCGGAACCATCTTAGACCGTCGTCCTGGAGGTTATTATGGTATCCGTTTTGTGCAAGGGGCTTATTTATTAGAGGGTCAACACCTTAAATTAGTGGAAAATCAACAGCTAAATACTTAATAATTAAAAGAACTAAATAGCTAACTGCAACTAAATTCCTGTCATGGAAGTATCCGAATTAAAGCGTACTATCGAAGCGATCGCCCTACGCCTGAGTAAAACTCAGGAATATCTTTGACCCTCCTGCCATTATTGCCAAGGTTCAAGATCTAGAACAAAGAGCTGCCCAGCCTGATTTCTGGGACGATCAAACTACTGCCCAAGAAGTTTTGCAAGAGTTAAACGATTTAAAGTCTAGTTTGGAGCAGTGTCAACGGTGGCAAGATACTTTAGAAGATGCCAAAGCGATCGCCGAATT
>JBJOPG010000225.1:0-7523 GCA_046050865.1 Cyanobacteriota bacterium | reverse complement strand
CTAACACCCTAACACCCTAACACCCTAACACCCTAACACCCTAACACCCTAACACCCTAACACCCTAACACCCTAACAGTTAATTTATTTAAATGAAAACAAAAAAGTAATAATCTCTAACATTCATATAACTTATTTTCAATAGATGCTGAATTTCCTATTTCAATTTATGAAAAATAAACTAAATATTCAATATTCTTGAATTTTGTATATCCAAATAAAAAAATCATCTCAAAGCTAAATAACAAAAGACTATATTCTCTAATAATAACCACTTTTTCCCCAAAAAAATATATAGATTAAAATTACTTAAGTCTCGACTGCAAATGTCTGAGACTTTCAGCAGTGACTTCAACATTAGCAGGAGCGAATAATTCAATGAACTCCTTAATCCCCAGACTACTTTTGCCTTTCCTGACATGATTTTTAAAAAGATCCCTGATAACAACTTTATCAAAATCCTCCTTAAGTCCAGTTTTCAATTCCTTATAATCAACTTCCCCGTCCTTATTCGTATCAAACCTATCAAAGATCTTTTCCAGTTTCAAAGCAGTAAAAGCATCCATTTCGGGTAATAAATATTCGTGGTTGCTGCTAGGACTACCATGTACGAAACAAAGATTATCTTCTTTATAGGTATGGGGTAATTGTGCTAAATATTCCCTAACTTCAGGATGTACTTCCTTGTTTGTCCATTCGTGGGCGGTTTTACCTCTTTTTTCTGCCAACAGAGAGGGATAACTACAGTCACAAGCGTTTAAGCCTTCCACAATATCTTCATCCCAACAGCCTTGTACGGTAGGAATATCTAAGGAACGGATTTGTTCCACTACCGCATTGGGTTCAGGGCCATAACCAACTAAATCCCCCAGACAATAAATCTTTTCCGCCTTTTGCTGGTCAATATCAACTAGTACCGCATCCAAAGCAGGATAATTTCCATGAATACAAGACATTACTGCAATTTTCATACTAATTCTACCTCTGCTTCCGTTGCTAAAGACTCTTTTAGCTGTTGTTGGTAATAACTAATTACTGATTCAGGAATACAGCAGTCTCTAATAGTTTGAGCAATTTCAGCTTGCTCTAGCTTGTTACCCACAATTTCAAAACCACTTTTGCGAACTGGTCTACCATCAAGCCAACGGGGTAAATTTAGGGGTTGAAACTCTAATTCAGGTTGATTAGACATAAAATCGCCATAATAAATTTGTCCATCTTCTAAGTCAAAGATTCCTTTTGCCCGAACTACTTCACCATAAGCATCTTGGGTAAGTTCCAGCCAAAAGGTGGCTAAACTATCAAAATCTAAAATTTCTCCTGTTAAGACTCCCCGATGAATCTGCAAAGATGTTGTCAGCTTAGTAATTTGATTGCCCGAAACAACCTCATCCGCCCAAGTGGTAAATTCTGTGTTGTTGGCATCGGGAGAAATTATCGCTACTCGATGAGAGTTCAGACTTGTTAGTAAAGGTTCGATTCCCGACAAGTCCAAATACCAGGGAATTTCGATATATGTTCTGGTTTTATCTGATCCTGTTAATAACGCGGCTTCTTCCCCTGTCTGGTAAATTTTGAGTTGAGGATATTCACTTTGCAGATAAACAGCATCGATGGGTACAGAATCAGTTTTGGGACTGAAATAGCCTACAGATTCATTAGTTTGAGCTATCTGTTGACGAATCCAGTGGGTTTTACCCGCACCTGGGGGACTGGCTACAGCAATAATCATAAATCAGTTTTTTGATAACAATAATCAATTAACGAAACGCAGGATTATGACGAATTAAACTCATAAACTCCTGACGGGTTTTGGCATCATCTGCAAATAGTCCCCTTACGGCACTGGTGGAAGTCCAAGAACCTGGTTTTTGCACTCCCCGCATTACCATGCACATATGACTTGCTTCGACTACTACTGCCACACCTTTAGGTTGTAAAAGTCCTTGCAGTGCATCGGCAATTTGGGCGGTTAATCTTTCCTGTACCTGTAAACGCCGTCCGTACATCTCACAAATACGGGCAATCTTCGATAGTCCAATTACTTTACCGTTAGGAATATAGGCTACATGAGCGCGACCAAGAATGGGTAAGATATGATGTTCGCAGGAGCTAAACAGGTCAATATCTCTAACCAAGACCATTTCATCGGCAGTTTCATTAAATACCGCACCGTTAAGCAGTTCATCTAAGGATTGATGGTAACCAGAAGTGAGAAACTTTAAAGCTTTAACCACCCTTTTGGGTGTATCTCGTAATCCTTCGCGGTCTGGGTCTTCTCCCAGTCCTAACAGTAAAGTCCTTACTGCTTGGCGCATCTCCTCTTCAGATACAGGGGGCTGTTGTGTAGTATTCAGCTTGGCTAATTGATGATTAATGTTGTCGATTTGATTGGGTTCAAACTTAGCTAAGGTCATGAATTGGAAATAAATTAAGTTAAACGGTAACAGA
Organism: Cyanobacteriota bacterium; assembly: GCA_046050865.1. Taxonomy (GTDB): domain Bacteria; phylum Cyanobacteriota; class Cyanobacteriia; order Cyanobacteriales; family Xenococcaceae; genus Waterburya. Next base: position 5,072 of record JBJOPG010000225.1, on the reverse strand, counting down.
AGTAAGCAAACAGTCATTTAGCTGTTGGCGTAGTTTATCGCTATCTAGATGACGACCGATAAAAACAAGCTGGTTAGCAGGAGGAGTAGACCAACGGTCGGACTTGAGATCACTGCGTTGTCCGCATAGTTGGAAGACGTGACGTAATTCGCTTCCTGCAAACCAAATAATTCCTTTTGCCCGAAATACTTCAATTGGTAGTTGATCGGTTAAAAACTTTTGAAACTGATAAACATCAAAGGGTTTGTCACTTTGAAATGACATGGAAACAAAACCATCGGCTTCTAAGTGAGGGGAATGATGGTGATGATGATCCTGATGTTGGTGGTGTTCTTTCTTTTCGACATAACTATCTATGGGAGTTAAACCCACATCTAAAATCAATGGCAATGGAACTTGAGCATAGTTCGTATGAATGATCCTGGGATTCTTTTTAATAGAAGCAATATAGGTTTCTAATCCTCGCAATTGTTCCTCGTCAACCAAATCAGTTTTATTCAACAACAGGATATCTGCAAAGGTAATCTGTTTAAAAGCTGCTTCGCTCTTGAAATGTTCTGGAGTAAAGGTTTCCGCATCCACTACGGTAATAACTGAATCGAGGCGTGTAAAATCGCGAAAATTAGAACCAACAAAAGTCAAAATTATTGGTAGAGGGTCTGCTACACCAGTTGTTTCAATAATCAGACGATCTACTTTTCCTTCTTTGGCGAGTATTTTTTCTACTGCTTCTACCAATCCTTCATTGATTGTGCAGCAAATACAACCATTGCTTAACTCCACCATGTCATCGTCATAGGAAACCAAAAGTTGAGAATCGATATTGATATCGCCAAACTCATTAACTAACACTGCAACTTTTAAGTTCTGGTCATTTTGCAGAATTTGATTGAGTAGGGTGGTTTTACCACTACCGAGAAAGCCAGTGATGATGGTGACGGGTAATTCTGATGGGGAAGTCTCTAACATGGTGAAGAGAAGCAGTATGGTTAATAAAGTCTGTATATAATGATAATCATTATCAAAGTAAAAAGCAACGAAATCATGAATCTGATAATGGCGATCGCAGTGATGATTTTAATTAAAAAGACAAGTTGGGCAGACTAAATTTCTTAGACAAAATTAAACTAGCCAAACAGTCATTAAGTTGTTGTTTAATTAATGACTCATCTAAATCTCGCCCGATTAAAACAAGTTCGTTTTTTGGTTGCGTTGTCCAATCGTCAGCTTGCAAATCGTAACGAGGTCCACTAAGTTGAAAAATATGTCGCGAGGGACTTTCTTGAAACCATAATATTCCTTTGGCACGGAATACATTATTTGGTAATTTTTCCGTTAAAAAACAGGTAAATTTTTCAAGCTCAAAAGGGCGATCGCTGGTAAATGAAACAAAACTAAAACCATCATTTTCTAAATGATTATTAAAAGCTGATTTGTCGCGTCTAAATTCGGAAATTTTGTCTTGATAATGATCTTCTTGATTTAAACCAATGTCTAAAATTAAAGGCAAGGGAACTTTGCCATATTCGCTCTGTAAAATCCTAAATCCTGGCTTAATATCGCCTATAAATGCTTCTAATTCTGTAATTTTATCCTTTGTTGCTAAATCGATTTTATTTAAAATAACCATGTCGCCATATCTAATTTGGCTTAGTGCAGCATCGCTCTCAAAATGTTTGGCATCAAAAGCTGCTGCATCGACAACTGTAATTACAGCATCAAGGCGAGTTAAAAACTCTAATTCTGTAGAGAGAAAGGTTAAAATAATTGGTAAGGGATCGGCGATTCCTGTAGTTTCAATTACTAAATAATCTATTTTTTCCTCTCGTGCTAAAACTTGATAAACAGCATCAACTAAACTGTCGTTTATCGTACAACAGATACAACCATTATCAAGCTCTACCATGTCTGATTCTATTGAGATTAACAGTTGTTCGTCGATATTAATATCACCAAATTCATTAACTAAAACAGCTACTTTTAAATTATCTTTGTTTTGGAGAATCTGATTAAGTAAAGTGGTTTTACCACTACCTAAAAAACCAGTAATAATCGTCACTGGCATACCAACTTTAGGTAGGGATGGTAAGGCATCGGAGAGGGTGAAGTTTAGACTAGTCATAATTTTTGCGGTAATTCGGCTTTAGTTTTGGCGATCGAGAGTAATCAAATTTACGCTATTATGATAACGATTATCATTATAATAATCTTATTATGGTCAGTCAGTTAACTAAAACTCTCTTACAAATTGCCAATCCAGAACAACTAGAGCGCATTCGTCACACTTGCGCTCATGCCATGGCAATGGCGGTACAAATATTATTTCCCGAGACAAAAGTTACGATTGGACCTACAACAGATACGGGTTTTTATTATGATTTTGCTCGCCCGCAACCTTTTACTCCTGAAGATTTAAGCAAAATTACCCAGCAAATGCGCTTGATTATTAAAGCTAATTTGCCGATTATTCGTGAAGAGGTAAATAGAAAAGAAATTAAAGCAGAAATCGAACAGTTAGGCGAACCTTATAAGCTAGAGATTTTAGATAGTATTGCCGCAGAAGATTATTGGCTCTTTAGAGCGTTTCTATGGGATTTTAGTGGAATAGTGCGATTAGCCAAAAACGGTAGTAAAGCGATCGCCTTAATAAACCTCATCATGAGTACCAATATCAATGAGAAGAATTTCTTTTGTTTGCGTCTCCTTATTTTATCTTGATCTAGCAATTCTCGTTTGCGATCGCCAATAAGGCTAATATTTAGAAGTTAATAAGGCGATCGCTTTACAGTAAAAGATCGCATAAACTTTTAAAAACTATTCGTCAACTATTGATCAAAGCGATCGCACAATCTACTCAAATAGCTTTCTCCATTTAACAAGTTATGCGGGAGAATGAACGTAATGACGAGTCTGGTACTGAAGTAAAGGTGACATCAAATGAGAAACATCTTCCTTCAGATTCCATTTCTGAGCCAAAGGTTCTAAGTTTTCTACATTGTTATCGGAAACTTCCACTGTTTCGGACAAACTTTGTTTAACTTCATTAACCAAACTTGCAAGTTTCCGCTTCTGACTTTTGGGAATACAGTTGTACCCTCTAAAGCGATCTATTAAGTAACCAGCTTTCCTTAGTTCTTCTGAATCTTCTGAATTCAAATAGCTAAGTTTTGGAGTATAGCCTTCATGCCAGAAAGCTAAGGCAATTGGCTTTAAGTCCTCTACGGAGAGACGATCAAAGGGGGAGCTAACAGCTTTTTTAAATTGTTTATTCAAACTCATTGTGCTTCCTCTTTAAGAAGATCTATAGCCATATATATGTTAAATTCTAGCTTATCTGTAGCTACGCCACAATAGTTTTTTGCCTCTTCCGCATTCTCTCTAAAATCTTCTATGGTAAACATCTTGTTTTGAAACAAGTTAATAATATCTTCTCGGTCAACGGATTCAAATCGTCCTAGTTTAGAAACTGCGATATCTACAGCAGAAACTAAATAAAGAGAAACTAGCTTCGATTTGGTTCTGTATAGCAATGATGACCTCTCTTTATAATCTGGATGAATAGGAGCGATCGTAGGATTAAAATTACCATCAAAATCTAGCATACAATAGTCACCTTCTTCATCATTAAAACCTACAGCTTTAATAGCAGTTTCTAAACTAGCTAAAGGCTTCAGCTTTTGAATTGGATCGAGTTCGGCATCTATGTCATTACTAGCCCTATTCCCGATATGCAAATGTATTGCACATCCGCCAAAAAGATAAACCTTAACTGCCTCCTGGGGAAGATCGTCATAATTTTTCTTAAGGTAAGTATCCAGATTTTCAAACATTTGAAAAATGGCTTGAGAGAAAAAAGTTTCAGTGTAAGGCATCTTGGCAAATCCATAATTCTGTTAGCAGCAATTATAAATTTATTCTCATTTTTTTTATTCCCATAATTCAAACAGCGATCGCCAATAAGGCTAATATTTAGAAGTTAATAATGCGATCGCATGAGGTCAATTGTCTGGCACTAAAAAGTCAAATCTTCATGACAGACATTATGTCAAACTTCTGCAATTAATCTTTATATCCGTTATGATAAACATAACAATTCTTAATAAAGCTAGAACAATGAAAAACCCAGAAAACAAGTTAGGCTTTACTCAATTCGCGGAAAACTGGAATGGTCGTTTAGCCATGATGGGCTTTGTTATCGGCATCGCGACTGAGTTACTTACAGGTCAAGGAATTTTGTCTCAGTTGGGTTTAATTTAGTTGAGGGGTTGTCAAAAGCAACCAAGCTGAAACTACTGTTAAGATTGCCAGTAATTTCAGCCCAACTTAAGGCAGAATAGTATTTGATTATTTGGGCAGATATGATTAGTGAGAAGCTAATTTATCTGCCCGTCTCGTATTTTTTGGTAAACTAAGTTCAAAATCAGCCAACACAAGCTTCAAGTAATTTTCTTAATCTTTCCGTCTCTAAATTCTGTCCAATGAAGACTAATTTGTTTTTAGGTGTACCTTGCCATCGATCATCTTCAATCCCAAATCTTTTACCACTGAGATGAAAAATATGACGGGCGGCACTTCCTTTTAACCATAAAATACCTTTAGCACGGAAAACCTCTTCAGGAAGTTGATTATCGAGAAGGTATTGAAATTTGCGAATATCAAGAGGTTGCTCGGTTTCAAAGGAAAGAGATGTAAAACCATCCTCGTCTAAATGATGAGAATGTTCGAGATGTTTATGCTCATGGTTATGATCATGTTCGGTATGATGATGATCTTCGTGACTATGATTAGAATCTTTTGTCTCTTCTTGAAAATAGCGATCTGATGCAAACAAGCCTACACTGAGAATTAGAGGGAGAGAAACTTTTCCTTTGACTGTGCGTATAATCTTGGCATCGGTACGATGTTGGCTAATTTGTTGCTCAATGCGATCGATTACCTCTGATTCTACTAAGTCAGTTTTGTTAAGTAAGATAATACGTCTGATGTGAATTAGGAAAAAGTAAGGAAAAGACAGAAGATGAAAGTTACCAAGCAAATCATCAAAAATCTCTTCCCATGAATAGCATAAACTT
>JBJOPG010000224.1:0-16129 GCA_046050865.1 Cyanobacteriota bacterium | reverse complement strand
TGCTCACAATTATTCTTTGTCCATCCCTCGACTACTATTTACAATAAGCCAAGCTGCTTCCGAATTAAACGGCACAAACTGTCTTTGACTTCGGTATGGCGTGGGACAGGCGACTTTTGACCAGTGGCTGGGTTGAGGTAGATGTCATGTCTAGCACCATGTCGATGCAAGACACAGCCAGATTTTTCCAGCTCACGAATGCTTCCATGTTCATAAGCTGATAGGCATCGCGTATATTTTCCTCTAGCTCTTCAAGAGTTTGCCCTTGGCTAAATACTCCAGGGATGCCTTTTAATCGACCAACCAACCAATTATCGTCATTCCAATACTCTAATATGAAGGTCTGTGACATAGAATCTCCTGGCAAAAAAGCACGTTTGCACAACACATCCAAGATACCAAAAATTTTTATTTTATACTGTTGTCTTTAAAAGCTAAAAGCTAAAGGCTAATAGCTGGGGCGAAGCCCTTTACTTTTTACCCACAACATCTCGAATACGGTAAATTGGTCTTCTTTGAGATTCGTGGTAAGTACGCATCAATAGTTCCGTTACCAGACCAAAGCAGAATAAATTAACTCCCGTAATGATCAACAAAACCGCCAGGATCAGTAAAGGGCGATCGCCGATATTTTGATCAAAGAAAAGTTTGACGATGGTGAGATAGGTTCCCATAGCGATTCCTGTAATTAAGGAAATTATTCCCCCTAAACCAAAAACGTGCATCGGACGGGTGAGAAACTTCTTCATGAAGTAGACGGTTAATAGATCCATGACGACTCGAATGGTGCGACCTAAACCATATTTACTTTGACCAAAGCGTCTAGGATGGTGACGCACGGGTACTTCGGTAATCCGCGCGCCTTCGATATAGGCCAAGGCAGGTAAAAAACGATGCAACTCACCATAGAGGTTCATGTCGGCAATTAATTCGGCGCGGTAGGCTTTCAGGGAACAACCATAGTCGTGGAGCTTTACCCCTGTTACCCTGGCGATGATGATATTGGCGATCTTGGATGGTAATAGTCTAGTTAGGGCGGCATCCTGTCTTTTAATGCGCCATCCGCTCACGAGATCGTAGCCTTCGTCTAGTTTGCTCAACAGCAGCGGAATATCCGCCGGATCGTTTTGTAAATCCCCATCCAAAGTCACGATTACTTTTCCTGTTGCCGATTCAAATCCTGCTGCCATAGCGGGAGTTTGCCCATAATTGCGTCGGAGAATTACGGCTTTGAGGTCGGTTCTACTTTGAGCAAGGTTAGTTAATACTGCTGTAGAGCCATCTTTTGACCCATCATCAACACAAATGATTTCATAGGGTAAATTAGTTTCCCTTACCGCATCGGCGATCGCCTGGACTAAAGCTTCGATACTTTCGGCTTCGTTATAAATCGGCACCACTATTGATAAGTCTAGTTGGGGAGAATCGAATGCTGAGGATAAGCTGCGATTTTCTAGGGAAGGGGAGGGCATAGGAAGATTAATATTTGGGCGAATAAAAAGCGAAAGTCTTCAGCGATCAAGCCTTAATGATATTGAACAAGTATTATCTAGTATTAGAAATCTCTTGTCACTAGATCTACTGCATCAATTAAGGTTACTCTCCAATTCCCCAATTCTCCAATTCTCCAATTCTCCAATTCCCCAATTCCCCAATTCCCCAATTCCCCAATTCCCCAATTCCCCAATTCCCCAATTCAAAATATTCAACCGAACCTGATATTACAAGCGATCGCGCATTCTGTAATCTGACAATCGATATCCTATTTCAGTTGCTTATTATTAGTGAGGCTGTGAAGCTTCTCTCTACAGGACTGCGATCGCAATATCCAGAGATCCCTTGGTCACTCATTGCTAGAATGCAGGATAATTTAATTTATCGATACGATAATATCGACCTTGATGGAGTCTGGAAAACTGCTGATGAGATCATAGCTGCTGGTTAAAAATTGCATGTCCTTACCAACTAAATTGTCTATTAATGCGCCACCTTTAGGATATCGTTCCCAATCGATCGATACTAATATCAACACCGATTTAGTTCGTTTTCATTTGTATCGCCAGCGCACAACTATCGAACGGTTAATTTTAGGAGCTAAATATAAACAAAGTGCTAGACAATTATCACTTGAATGTCTGCGGCAGAGCTTTCCCGAATTAACGCTAGAGTCTTTCGCTCAGAAGATTGCACATGCTTGGCTACAGGCGAAATGCCCTGTCGATTATACCCCCCGTCATCCGATGAGTTGGAATCAAGATCCTACCGCAATTGCTGCCCTCCTCGCCCAAATCTTAAATACGGCGAACATCCCTTACTATATTACTGGTGGAGTCGCTGCGATCGCTCATGGTGAGCCAAGAGCCACCATCGATCTAGATGTGGTTATTTTGATTGATCTAGCCGATTTACCTACCTTGGCCGCAAATTTTGAAGCCCAGGGATTCTATGTCGCTGGGTTGACAGATGTCCTAGCGGGAAGTTTGCGTTGTCTCAATATTACTCATCTAGAAACGATCGAGAATATAGATTTAATGATTTCAGGTAAGGAGGAATATGATCTAATTAAATTTGATCGAAAACGCTTATATACCTTGCCAGAACGTGGCGAAGTTGCGATCGCTTCGCCAGAAGATGTAATTATTAGTAAACTAATTTGGCGGCGAGAAAGTCAATCCGATAAACAGTGGCGAGATATTTTAGGGGTTTTGAAAGTACAGCAAGAAAAGTTGGATTTTACTTACCTACAGAGTTGGGTAGAGCGGTTTGGACTAGAGCAAGATTGGCAACGAGCAAAGCTTGAAGCTGGAATTGTCAGCTAACGAGTGTGTTTCTTGATCGAAATGAAATATTTCTATCTTAAAATTATTCAACGAGTTAACTGTTCGAGTCGTTCAGCAATCGAGATCTTAATATCTGTTGCTTTTATAAATAGCTACGAGCAGTGATACTATCAGTTTCTTACCTGGATTCAGCAGCGCCCGTAGATGAAATTAGTTTTTGCTTGCTTTCAAGGATTGAGTTTATTGGCTTTATTCTCCATCAATCCCCTGTTCATGTCGGCAACTTTAGCCTCAACAGGACAGTCAGAAATTGTTCTGGAAAAAGCTATAGCCAAGCAGCCACAAAGATTTTGTCAGCAAGATATAGGCAAAGAGATTGAACAGATAATTAATCGTCCCCAATTAAGGCGATCGCGATGGGGCATTGAAATTCAAACTTTGACAGGGGAATCTTTATATAGTCTCGATGGAGATAAGTTTTTCAATCCTGCTTCGACGGCAAAACTATTAGTATCCGCTGCGGGATTATTAGAACTAGGGGCAGATTATCGAATTAAAACCCCAATTTATAGCGAGGGTAATCCCCCAGTTTTGGACTCTTTACGGATTCAAGGACGGGGAGATCCGACTATATCTACCCAAAGCCTCAAGGATCTAGCCCAGCAGTTACAAAGGAAGGGAGTTAAACAAATTATCAATTTAATTATTGATGATAGTTATCTGGCTCCCCCCTCCATTAACCCCACTTGGGAATGGGAGGATGTTCATAGTTACTTTGCCACCTCTGTTAACAGTGCAATTCTTAACCAGAATACCGTTACTCTCACTTTGCTACCCCAGTCGATTGGGCAGCCTGTAAAATTTTTTTGGAATGATGCGATCGCTGCTAGTCAATGGCGGGTAATTAATCATGCCACTACAGGGAAAAAAGACTTGAAATATGCGATCAAAATTGATGAAGATCTGGGGCAACCGCTACTAAAGTTGCGGGGGGAATTAGCAGTTAATGAACCCCCTGATATTTGGGATTTAGCCGTAGTAGACCCTGCCCAATATTTCTTGGAATCATTACGGCTTCATCTATCCCAAGCAGGTATTACTGTTAATCAAGGTACGGTGGTTGAGCAAAAAGTTGAGCAAGAAAATCAAGATGTCTCTGATCCTGAATTTATGGCAATCTATGCCCCACCGCTACAAGAGATTCTAGAGGAAATCAATCAGGAGAGCAATAACCTCTATGCCGAAGTGTTGGGTAAGATTCTCGCTCAAGAATTAGCTCAAGAATTAAAAGTAAAAACCCCTGTTGGGGCAATTAATCAGAGTCTTCAGCAGCTAGGAATTAAACCAAAGGAATATGTTTTAGTGGATGCTTCTGGTTTATCTCGCCAAAATTTAGTTGCCCCCCAAACATTGGTAAAAGTTTTACGGTTAATGTCCCAACATTCAGATCGCAAGCTAGCTCAAGCCTATCGTCAGTCTTTAGCGATCGCCGGAACTGAGGGTACATTGAAAAAACGCTTTATAAACACTCCTGTTCAAGGTAATCTTTGGGCAAAAACAGGAACCTTAACGGGAGAAGGGGCGTTAGCGGGGTATCTCAAAACCCAGTCAAACGAAACTCTGATTTTTAGTGTCTTAGTCAATAATTCTGAACTAGAAAATCCCGAAATTCGCCAGGCGATTGACCAAATTGTTTTACTCATCCGTCAGCTTCGGCAATGTTCATAGTGTTAATAGCGCTCAGGTCTACACCACGGATATTGAACAAAAACCAACTAATTTGCTCTAGTACTCCCTAAGATCTAGTGTCAATATAACTATGTAAAATAGGATCTAAAAATTTAAGTGAAAAATGAGTACGATTGGTTAGCTCTGGTGGCGGGGAATTCTCGGTTGCACTGGGGATGGTTTAAACACCACTCTTTAATTGATACTTGGGATACTCCCCATATTGGTAACAAGGTGAAACCGAGGCAATTGCCCCAGTTATTTTTTCCTGCCAATTTTATTCAACAAAGTTTACTTGATATCCCAGTCTATTTGGCTTCAGTGGTATCTCACCAGACAAATTGCTGGCAAAATTATGAGCAAATAAACTTAATTAATTTGCAAGATATTAAGTTAACTAATCTCTATCTCACCATGGGTATTGATCGCGCGTTAACCATCTGGGGAGCGATCGCCACTCACCACCAAGCCTGTCTGGTCATCGATGGGGGCACAGCCCTTACCTTCACAGGGGCAGATCAGCAGGGAAACCTGATTGGCGGGGCAATTTTACCTGGTTTGCGATCGCTATTACGTAACCTCAAGCAAAGTACTTCTGCCTTACCTGAAGTCAAACTACCTGATGTTTTACCCCCCCGCTGGGCATTGGATACCGATACGGCGATCGCTAGTGGTATTTTGTATACGGCGATCGCTGGAGTACATAGTTATGTTGTTGACTGGCTGAAGCAGTTTCCTGAGAGCAAAGTAATTTTTACAGGGGGCGACGGGGAAATCCTTTGGCGGTTTTTACAGCAGCAATTCCCCGCCCTTGCTCCTCAAATAACAGTTGAGCCTAATTTGATCTTTCAGGGCATAAGATTGGTGTACGAACAGCAGGAAATCATGCAAAATTCTGGTGATAATTTCTAAAGAACCAGAAAAATTAGGAAATTTTTACTGAAGAACGTTACGATCTTTTATTAACAAGAATAAAGTTTTGTAACCAAACATGACTGCAACTCAACCGTTAAATCTTTACACTACCCCAGGTAGCTGGTATTCTCTTAAGCCTATTTGGTCGGGAGGCAAAGAAACCATTCAATCGGGACTATCCCATGAACAACTAGCTCCCCCTTGGCAAATACTTTTATTGGGAGATGGTTCCCCAACCCATTTGTTGCAGTTAGTGACGGGAGAAAAAACCGAAGTAGACGTAATTGATATGTCTTTAATCGGCACTAAAGATGACGGTGCTCCAGAAGAAATTTCCGTCATCCCTGAGCCGCGATTACGCAGACAGGTGTGGCTACGTACCGCTTCGGGTCAAAGACTAGGTTACGCGGCTTCGTGGTGGAATGGGAGTAATGTCGATGATTATCTTCAAAATCGTTCTTTACCTGTGTGGCGGAGTCTGACTGATTTACATACCGAATTATACCGAGATGTGCAGGGAATTTATTATGGTCATTGCGCCGAACTCGAAACCGCATTTGGGCAAAAAGCACCATTTTGGGGTCGTCATTATCTTTTTTGGCACAATCGTCAGCCTCTAACCCTAATATATGAAGTGTTTTCTCCCTATTTAGAGAAATATCTCGGACAGATGCAGGGGAAAATTAGCCAATGAATCTAAAGTCTTTGTTAGTTCTTCACGGGGTTTTAACAACCAGACTCTATACTTTTGGCAAAGTGCAACTGTAAAAACCACTACAGATTGTGCTGTTGAGATAAATTACGAGGAATTAAGAGTATGGGTCTTCTAGGAAAACTATTCGGTAAAAAAGAAGAAGAAAAAGCTAGTGGCGCTGGCAAAGTAGCCGTAGCGGCAGCCTCAAAAGACAAGGGTATTGCTCCTGAAAAAGTTGGTTTAGATGGTCAGTTTGATGAAAGCGGTCTAGCCAAGCGTGTAGCTCAAGCATTTGACGAAGCTGGTATTGATGAAAACCTTGGTCTCTGGGTTGCCCAAACAGGTAGCACTGTAGTTTTAAAATACAATCCTGATGCTGAGGGCGTTCTAGCTCAAGCAGAACAAATTGCTAAAGGAGTAGAAGGTGCTACTGCGGTCAGTACTGTTCCTAATAGCTAATTCTAGTTAACAACTTAAAGTTAACAATTCAATTTAAGTAACCTAGGACTAGGATGTAATTACATCTAGTCCTTTTTTCGTATCTGCTGCTATCACTGCTACTGTCGATACCAGTATCGCTACTGCTGTCGCTATCACTAATTCCTGTATCGGTATCCGTCGTATCAATGCCCGTCGTATCAGTACCCGTCGAATCTTGTTCTTGACGAATTTCTTCCGCTCTGGCATCTATTTCTTCACTAGCGTTGTCAATACCAGTGGTGTCAGTACTCGTCGTGTCAAGGGTTGCGTTAGTTCCGCCAATATCGCCGCTATCACCATCAATAGTGCTGCTAGTATCACTACCAGTGTTATCACTACTGCCACTATTACTTGAACCTTCGTCACTGCAAGCAAAAAGAAGAGCGGACATAAGAATTAAGATGAATAGTCGATGCATAATATTTGTATATTTGTCTTGAGTGTTTATACGTATATGATTTTCTATAGCTACTTTAGCAAACTACAATTTAATTAATCAAAAACTACAATTTAATTAATTAAATTATCAATGGCGAGCAAGCGATCGCCTGTAAAATCTTGATCTTGTCAACTAGCGATTTTTTTGTTGCTGATATAGGGCTTTGAACTTCCGCTGCTGTGCTTTGTGATCGACGATCGCCTCAGGATAGCCAGTACCTGCTCGCTCTAAGGGAGGAATCTTGCCTGTGACTAAATACTCCGTATCTAGGGAGCTGATTTCCTCTAACCATTGACGGATATACTCTCCATCTTGGTCAAATTTAGCCGCTTGGGAAGCTGGGTTGAAGATGCGTAGGGGTTTGGGATCCATGCCGCTAGAGGCGCTCCACTGCCAACCGCCATTATTTGCAGACAAATCGCCATCAACTAACTTCTGCATAAAGTATTTTTCCCCCCAGCGCCAGTCAATAATTAGATCTTTGGTCAGGAAACTAGCCACAATCATGCGACAGCGGTTGTGCATCCAGCCTGTTTGGTTAAGTTGTCGCATAGCTGCATCGACAATGGGATAGCCTGTTTGACCATCGCACCAGGCTTGAAATTTGGTTTCATCGTTTTCCCAAGGAAAGTGTTTGAAATTCTCACGATATGCGCCCTGAGCTAGTTCAGGAAAGAAAAACAGGCAGTGCTGATAAAATTCTCGCCAAGCAAGCTCTTTTTGCCAGGTGGTTACCCCTGCTTTTGCCTCATCACTACGACAGTTGTCAGCAACGTCTAAGGTGGCTTGCCAGACGGTGCGAATGCCGATCGCGCCAAACTTGAGGGCCGCACTTAGTTGTGATGTGCCGTCAACGGCAGGGAAATTACGTTCTTCGTCGTAACAATAGATGGTGCGATCGCAAAATTCTTCGAGCTTTTCCCTCGCTGCGGTTTCCCCAGGAGCTAATAACAGAGGGTAATCCCACTCATAACCAAGATCTTGGGCAGAAGGTAAGGCGATCGCCCCTGCTTTTTCAGCGGTGGTGATTTTAGCCTGGGATAAACCTGATAGCTGCTTGATTTCTGGGGCAATCCCTGATTTCTGGGCGCTGTTCCAGCTCCTCCAAAATGGGGTATAAACCGTATAGGGGGAGTTAGAGGACTTGGTTAAAATTTCTCCTGGAGCGTGTAATAGTTGATCCCAGAAGTTTTGACTTTCAATACCTTGCTCGGTAAGAGCTGCTTTCACTTGGCGATCGCGTTCTTGGGCGTAAGGTTCCACATCCAAGTTCCAGAATATAGCTTTTGCCTGGAGCGCGATCGCTAACTGAGGAATTGCCTTGGCAGGCTCCCCCTTGAGGATTAATAATTGACTACCTAGCCTTTGATAACTAGACTGCAACTCTTTTAAACAGCCGATCATATAAGTAACTCTGGCGGGGGCGATATCATCCCGCTCCAGAAGGGCTGGATCAAGACAAAATAAACCAACTACCTGGCTACTTCGCTCTGCTGCGGCACTTAATCCCAGGTTGTCAGAAAGGCGTAAATCGCGACGATGCCAAAAGAGTATTAAATCTGCCATGAGTAATCAAATGCTGTTTCGTTGTTTATCCTACCGCTTTTTTCGTTCTGACTTCTCTAGCTAAGGTTAGTTACTTCACTTAATTTTTTTGACCCTGAGCGTTTTCAAAAGCGGCGATCGCCGTATGTAAAGTAGGATAAATATGCTCAAGCTGAAGACCTTTAAAAAACCCTGCTCGTTCCAAGTCTAAATACAAATCCTGTTTAACTCGCGCCATCCCTAAGGTGATATCTTGAGCGGTCAATTCATCCCGCAATTCTGACAACATATCAATAGCAGTGATATCAATTTCCACATTTGCTTCCATATTTAAAATCAACCATTGGACGCTCACTGTCTCGGCGGCAATGGCTGAGAGCGATCGCTGTTTGAAATTCTCGGCATTAGCAAAACATAAGGGAGCATCATAGCGATACATCACTAAGCCGGGAATGGTTGTAGCTCCCTGCCAATCCTTAATATCATGGAGTCCCTCCAAGTTGGGCACATTGCCTAGTACTGCATCGTGAGGGCGAGCAACTCGTGTCAATAGCTCAATTACCGATAAGCCCACCGCAATTCCCACTCCCACTAAAATATCCGTGGCTAATACTGCCAAGGTAGTGACCATGGCTAACCAAAACTCATTCGGGCGAAAGCGATATAGTCTGATAAATTCGGGAATTTCAATTAATTTAGTGGCAGCATAGATTACGATCGCCCCTAAAGCCGCTTGCGGAAACAATGCTAATACAGGTCTAAAAAACAACAGCACGATAATTACCGAGGCGATCGCTACCAGGGAAAACAATTGGCTTTTACTCCCTACCGCATCACCAATGACCGTACGGCTAGCACTACCGCTAATGGGAAATCCCTGCATCAGTCCATTACCCAAATTAGCCATCCCCAAGGCTAAAAGTTCTTGATTAGCATCAATTTTATAGTTGTGACGATGGGCAAATGCTCTTGCGGTCAGAATGTTATCGGAATAGCCCACCAGCGCAATACCAACTGCCGCCGCGACCAGAGCACGAAAATCTTGCATCGACACCTGGGGAATCACAAAATGCGGCAAGCCTGCGGGAATGGTTCCTACTACCACTACACCATGTTCTTCTAGCTGGAAGATCGCGACGACGGCAGTGGATAAGAGGACTGCTCCTAAAGGGATCGGGGCATGGGGAAAACGGTGCTGCAAAGCAAACAAAAAAATTAACACCCCCATGGCTAAAAACAGGGTGGGAGGGTGAGCCAAGGATAACTTACGCAAAAACTCACTGATCTGGGGAAAAAAAGTATGGGCGGTAATCTCGACTTTGGCAATCTTGCCGATTTGTCCGCCGATCATCATTAAGGCAATCCCTGTCATGTAGCCGATTAAAACAGGTTTAGATAGTAAATCCGCCAAAAAACCCAGCTTAGCAACATAACCTGCCAGACAAACTAAGCCCATGATGATGGCCAATAAAGCAGCCAAACTCAGATAACTATCACTTTTAGCTGCCGCCAAAGGAGCGATCGCCACGGCCGTCATCACGGCAGTACTAGATTCTGGGCCAACAGAAAGCTGGCGGGAAGAGCCAAAGATCGTGTAGATAATTGCCGAAGGCAGCATTGCCCATAAACCTGCCACGGGTTTAACCCCCGCTAATTCTCCATAAGCCATGCACTGAGGAATCAAATAAGCCCCTACCGTCAACCCAGCTAAGATATCCCCTCGCAACCATTCCCTCTGATCAGACAGTAGTTTTCTGGGCATTGATTTCCTTGACTTTAAAGGTGTTGATCGTGCAATTCTAATGGAATAGACAGGAAGTCCTCAGGCTGTTAAATTGCTAATTACTAGGATTTGTGAACCAAATGGATGATCGACAGTACGCTCCAGCAACTCAACGCAACCGCCAAGGGATCTTAAAGATCCTATCAGAAGTCTTACCTCCAGGAAGTAATGTATTAGAAATTGCTAGTGGTACTGGGGAACATGCTACCTTCTTCGCTTCTCAGTTAGAATCCTGTCACTGGATTCCTTCTGATGTTAATGCTCTAGCTCGGGAAAGCATTATTGCTTGGCAGAATGCTTGTCCTGTGGAGAATTTAGAGTTACCCTTGCTTATCGACGTGATTCAAGATAATTGGCAACAGGAGGTGCTGCACCGTCAAGGGGCTGTCCCCCGAATGAATTCGGGGGCTTGTACGCCCCGTCAAATTAATGCCATTGTGAATATCAACATGATTCATATCGCTCCTTGGCAGGCTTGGTTAGGCTTGATTAATGGGGCTAGTAGGCTTTTGCCTGAGGGCGGCATTCTTTATCTCTATGGCCCTTTTAAACGGAATGGTGAACATACTGCCCCTAGTAATGAGAGTTTTGATCGTTCTTTACGCGATCGCAATCCTCTTTGGGGAGTAAGGGATTTAGAGGAGATCCTTGCTACTGCCGCCGCCCAAAATTTAACCTTGCAGCAAGTAATTGCCATGCCTGCCAATAATTTATCTGTTATCTTTAATCGCTGAAGGATCAGCTCATCGACCAAGCACACTTTTATGAAGATCAAAATTTTTCTGGCTGACGACCAATATCTGATACTAGAAAGTATCAAGGCAATTTTAAAACATGAACCAGAAATAGAGATTGTGGGTACGGCTCAAGATGGACATAGTGCGATCTCTCAGGTTCTCCAACTCGAACCAGATCTAGTACTGATTGATATTGAAATGCCCAAAATGAACGGCATTGTCGCGACAAAATATATTTGTGAGAATATGCCCGATACCAGGGTAATTGTCTTAACCAGTCACAAAAAACCAAGTTATGTCAGTGCAGCTCTCCGGGCAGGGGCATCAGGCTACCTATTAAAAGACACCTTAATTCAAGATCTAAAACAGACAATTCACTCTTTAGCGAGGGGTTGTGCCCAGATTGAAACCAAACTATTCTCTCCTATCGGCGATCGCCTCCCCAGAACTAAGATTGTTAAGTACCAAAGAAAGGTTACTTATCTCAAAAAATATCGTAAAAGTATCTATAAACCAATTCTTACTAGCCCTAGACAAAAAATTCAGCTCAGGGTTGCTAGGCTGAAGCCGAATTACCAGCGGATTTTAAGCCGCAATCCCGTCAATTTTGGCATCAGCAAGATGACCTTGGCGCCAATCTTTGATGGGCCCACTACCCAAGAAGTGCTAACCCTCTATCAGACAAAATTTTACAACCAGAGGCTTTATAGTTCGCCAAGATTTAACCGTCAGTTCTACCTTAAAAAAATTGCCTTGATGTTTATGGCGATCGCTAGCTTTGTTTTATCAGTACTTGTTTTTTAAGTCTCCAGCCAGTTAACTGTTGTTTGCGGCTCTACTCACTCCAAGATTATTCAGAGATTTTTTATTTTAAAGGCCACCAATTAACCTTATCCCTCGTGGCACCATAAACTACCTTTAACTCTTCAGGATCGATCACCGTTACCAGATCATCTTGTGTCTTATGGGGTTTCAACATTCCCGCTTTTGTCAGACCTTTAAGAACTTGTTCCACAGTACGGTTATTTAACTGGCAAGCCTTGGCAATAACTTCTATGGGTAGATCAAAGACAAAGGTCTCGTCTTGAGGTTGATTACCTAACTCCCGTTCTTGATAAATTAAGGCTCGCAATAAAGCTGCCACTGCTTGAGGAGGATAAGCACTACAGTTAAGGAGATGATATTGAAACTTCGCCTGTAACTCAAACATCATTCCGTAACGTTGACGAAATACTTCAGATTCCTGGTGAATTAAGCTGATAGTTTCCAAGGGAATTTTAATTACATCGGTTGTTTTGTAGGCTTCTACCAAACTAGGAAAGGCGCGAGAAAACTTGCCGTAGCTCAAAGCCATATTTTGCATCCCAAAACAACTGTTGTTGTAGGTAATGGCAATAATACGGTCTAAAGGAGTACTGCGAACGACTATTGGTCCTCCATCAACGATCACATAAAGATGTTCTAAAGCAGAATCAGGTTTAAATGCCGTATAAATAGGGCGGCTAGAATAAAGCTTTTCGACTGCAAGCTCTTGGTAATCTAGATACTTGGTCAACAAAGCAGAATCTAAGTCTTTAAATAAAAAATTACGCTGGATTAAATTAGCTAAATTAGCTGCTGAGTTTGGTTGGGACAATGGCTGATTAACTTTTTTCATAACTGGGATACTATCGACCTATTAAGAGTTTAAACAACTCTGAAACAATTTTCGACCAACTGAAAAGTCAATTCAATTTTAATTGAGGTTGAATTGAAATTTATTTTTGATTTCATTTCATTTTTTCCAAGGTAGTTTAGTACCCATTTCTGTGGCGGCGGAGAAAACCAAATAGCTGATAAGCAAGCCGACTCCTATTAAAAAAGGGATTAAATCACTTTTCACAATTAATCAACAAAGTTGAGACTACAAGACAATCCTACCGTTTTCGCTCCCTCTCACTTAAAACATTACTATGTTCAAATCTTTGTTAGCCAGTTCAATAGTGTTCATCAGTCAGATATCTAATGCCGAACCTGAATTTATTCAACTCAAAACAGAGCTTGAAAGTTATGGGTTTCAGTTCAAGATTGCTATTCCCCCAGATTTTGATTTACCGAAACAGCAAGGAGACTTGAAGCCTAAAGTTAACAAACCTTATGGTATGTTGCACCCCGAGAGTAAATCAATTTGGATTAACCCAATCGTGTTTGAACTCGGTATTAGCAAAGCGACTTTGATCCATGAAACTGTTCATGCCGCCCAATATTGTGCTGGTAACGGTAAGATTAAAGCGATCGCCTTAGATCTTGAACCAATTCCTCAAGCCCTACCCTATTTTAAGCGGTACCTTGATACCCAACGACAAGATTTGGAACGAGAAGCTTATACTGTGCAGTCTCAGCCAAACAGTTATCAACTGGCTCGATCATTGCTCCATCAGCATTGCCCCAGGCGATCGCCTTTTTTGGGTCGAATTTAGTATTGTAGCGGTAGCCAATAAACGAGATTTATATACTCACTGGATCTCAGTCCAACGAGATATTACCGATCGCAAACGCACCGAACAAGCTCTGCGACAAAGTGACGAACGTTTTCGCCGCGTAGTAGAGAATGCTTTAGATATCATTACCATTATTGATACCAAAGGGCAGATTGATTATGTCAGTCCTTCAGTGCAAACAATTATGGGCTATGCTCCTACTAAATTAATTATCAAAAACTTTTTTGCTCATATTCATCGTGATGACCTAAATCGAGTTGTTCAAACTGTGATCGATGTTTGGCAGAATTCTACCTCTGTACTACCGATCGAGTTTCGTTATCAACATCAAAATGGCTCCTGGCGACTTTTAGAAGTCGTAAGTCAAAAATTTATCGAAGACACCCCAGAACCCAGAATTCTCGTCAATTCCAGGGACATTCCCGAGGGCAAACGCCTGTCGGAAATAAGTTTAGCCTTAGCCAGAGAAAGAGAACTCAGCGCCATTAAAACTCGTTTCTTTTCGATGGCATCCCATGAATTTCGTACCCCTACGGTGTTGGCGGCAGCACAGCTCATGGAAAATTCCCCCAGTGTTTGGCAAGATCAAAAAAAGCGATCGCGCAACCTAGAACGAATTCAAAATGCGGTGAAAAATATGGTGCAGTTGCTCGATGATATTTTAACCATCAATTGAGCGGAGACAGGCAAACTAGAATTTAACCCAAAACCCCTCCGTCTGGAAAAACTATGTCGTCATTGCGTAGAAGAAATTCAACTCAGTGCGGGGAACAAACATCAAATTATCTTTCACTGCCCTCACCAGGGAGTTAGAGTTAGTTTAGATGAAAAACTGATGCGATCGATTATGGCTAATCTATTATCGAATGCGATCAAATATTCCCCCCAAGGAGGAGAAGTACAAGTTTCGCTGAAGTTTTTTAGTGGTCGCGTCCAATTGCAAATCTCAGATCGAGGTATTGGTATTCCCAAAAATTATTTAACACAGTTATTTGAGCCTTTCCATCGCGCTCAAAATGTCCGTCGTATACCTGGCACTGGATTAGGACTATTAATTGTCAAAAAGTTTGTCGAACTGCATCAGGGACAGATTGAGCTAACTAGCGAAATAGATGTTGGTACAACAGTAAAAGTTACCTTGCCTCAGATTAGTTTTTAATAGGCGATCGCGATAAAATACTCTATCTTGAAAAATAGTAATAAAAAAAATAGTGATCGAGAAAATTCATCAAATTAAATAAATAATGAAGCCAGTGCTTATTTTGATTTCTGGTTTTTCCTGTACAGGAAAAACTACTTTAGCCAAATTTAGATATTTGCGATCGCACAATTAAGATAGATACAACTGATTTTAATTCAATCGATTACGATAAAATACACAAAATAATTGAAGCAAATTTAAAATAATCATTTATGTTTTTTCGCCAAATCGATCGCGACATTAGGCTAAGTTTGTCCATACCCCAATATGCAAAAGAGTTATTTGAACTAACAGATCAAAACAGAAACTTTCTCAAACAATGGTTGCCTTGGTTAGATAATGTTCACAAAGTATCAGATACTAGAGAATTTCTTGAATTACAGTTACTGAGATTCCAACAAGGAAAAGCATTACACATTACTATTTGCGATCGAGATCGAATTGTAGGGGTAGTAGGATTTAACCAAATCGATCGCTTTAACAGCATTGGACATATAGGTTACTGATTGGGACAGGAATACAAAAGTAGTGATTGTTAATCTTAATGAAATCATAAAATGCAATCGCACTGCATAAACTCATGCAACATACTCTTTGTGAAGCAACTATTTATTTCCAATTGGCAAAATTGCGATCGACCCAATCTATTCCCACCTCGTTATTTAACCTGATTTTTTTTGGTGCATCCGCATAAATCCTGCTCAAAATAGCAGCATCTTGTTCAACTACTATTTTATTCACCCCTAAAAATTGATTTTTGAGTAATTTACCCAATGGATTACTTGCTTCAGCAAACAATAAAACATATATACGAGTTTTGGTTGCTGATTCTGGAACAAAAAGATTACATTGAGCTATTTTTCCTAAGAGACTTTTGCCGTATAAAACAACTAGATTAGGAAAATGATTCTCTAAATGAGCTTGAATTATATCAGGAAGTAAAAACTGGTTGGGTTGCTTAAGCTTTTGCCAGAAGGTTTTTGGTGCAGTTGGCATATCAAAAAAAGCTTCAGAATGATAGCCGTTATCAGTGAATTTTTCAAATCTGACTTCAGTAATTTCAAATAAATCTCGATGTGTACCATTCTGATGATTGTAATCGTGCATAATTCTTAGCATCGATCGCAAATCTGTTTCGACACTAGTATCAGCGGTGGCGCCAATAAATTCATATTCCTGGGCAATTTTGGCTAAAACATCAGGAATTGGGATCTTCGGTTCATATTCACCATAAGACCAAATGAAATCACCCTTGATAATTAGTTCTAAAGATTTTAATTGCGGTAATGTTTTTTCTTTGGTTCCTGGTAATATGGTGCAGCCATGGTGATCAAACTCCAGAGCATG
>JBJOPG010000223.1:0-7559 GCA_046050865.1 Cyanobacteriota bacterium | reverse complement strand
AAAAACACAAAAAACTGCGACTAACAACCAAATTAACCGCAGATTATAAGTGTCAACAATCGGCACCTATTCCGACAATTAACGTGTTATTAAGTTAAGAAGACCTTCTAATATAATTAGATTTTACTCTAACTATAGAGGGTGAAATAATAGGTCTGGAAAAAAACGATTGAATTCAATCAAAATCCCTGCGGTAAATGTCAGCAGAGCCATAATCAAAACTGGGGCAGTAGAAAGAAACTTTTGTAAGTCTCCCATAGTATCCTCCTGTGAAACAATAAAAAAAGTGATTTAGCGCGGAGAAACCGTGATTTCCGATTCATCAGCGAACATTTTGCCACTGGAAAATTCGCCAAAGGCAAGTAAAGGCCAAGTAGCAGCCGCTAACATTTTGCTAATAGCCAAAGGAACGTTAAGCACAACCTCTTGCATTTCAGCATCCTTCTCGTCTCTGACCGCAATTATGTAAGAGCGACCAGCCCAACCAATCCAGCCAGCAATGTATAAGAACATGACACTAGGGATAAAGAAGTCTCCCATGTGTGACCAGCGACCATCGACAATTAAATGAGGGTATCCTTCAGGGCCACAGAGAGCTTGGGCATAGCGCTCGGCTCTAATTTGACCAGAGTTAGGATCTCCTGTAGTGTTGCGGAAATTTTTAGCTTTTTGGACGTAAGCAGCGTTTTCTCCACAGGGAGTTAAACCAGCTACTTGATCAGCATTCGCTGTGGGGGCAAAACCAAACCAAAGCGTAAATACCAATACCAAAGCAAACAACCTTCTCATGAATATGTTTCCTTTTGTGACAGATAATTATTGTGTTTGTATAAAAGCGCCAAGATGGATTCTAGACGGCAAATTACTGGGCGTGGAATATACTGCTTACAAAGCAGCATTTCCGCCCACTAACTAATAGATAAATTTATCAAAGGATGGCTACAATTTTAGCGATCGAAACAAGTTGTGACGAAACTGCGGTGGCAATCGTAAAGAACCGTCAAGTTTTAAGTAGTATTGTTTCTTCTCAGATCGAATTACATCAAACTTACGGTGGCGTTGTCCCTGAATTAGCATCTCGACAGCATTTAGAAATAATTAATCCCTGTATCGATCAAGCGATCGCCGAAGCGGATTTAACCTGGCAAAATATCGATGCGATCGCCGTTACCTGCACTCCTGGTTTGGTGGGGGCATTGTTAGTGGGAGTGGCAGCAGCCAAAACCCTGGCAATTGTTCATAACAAGCCGTTTTTAGGAGTGCATCATTTAGAAGGACATATATATGCTTCTTATCTAGCTCAACCTGCATTGCAACCACCCTTTTTATGTCTCTTGGTTTCTGGGGGACATACTAGCAGTATTTACGTCAAAGACTATGGTGAGTATCAGCTACTAGGATCAACCAGGGACGATGCAGCAGGAGAAGCTTTTGATAAGGTCGCACGGTTACTGGACTTAGGCTATCCAGGGGGGCCGATAATTGATCGCCTCGCTCAACAGGGCAACCCTAAAGCATTTGACCTACCAGAGGGGAGAATTTCTTTGCCTGATGGGGGATATCATCCCTATGACTATAGTTTTAGTGGGATGAAAACGGCGGTTTTAAGATTAGTAGAGAAACTCCAGGCTGAAGGAGAAATCCCTGTGGATGATGTGGCAGCTAGCTTTCAACATACGGTAGCCAAGGTGTTAGCGAAACGAAGCGTCAAATGCGCCCTCGATTATGGTTTGGATACGATTACCATCGGCGGTGGAGTAGCAGCCAATAGCGGGTTGAGAAAACATTTGCAACAGGCAGCGGAAAAACATCAGCTCAAGGTCTACTTCCCTCCTCTAAAATTCTGTACCGATAATGCCGCGATGATCGCTTGTGCCGCAGCCCAGCATTTTAACCTGGGACATGTTTCTAGTTTGGATTTAGAAGTGCGATCGCGGATGCCCATTGATCAGGTAATGGAGCTATATAAGTAAGTGGGTTTAATTAACTGGAAAATAGTGATCTGGGGAGTTAGGGAATTAGGGAATTAGGGAATTAGGGAATTAGGGAGTAGAGCAAAATTGCAGATTCGAGTTTTATCCTAAAGGATACACTTCGCTATAGATTATTTTGCTTACCTATTTAAGTAGAATACGTCTTTAATATTGCTAAAAGCTAGAAGCTAGAAGCTAGAAGCTAGAAGCTAGAAGCTAGAAGCTACGGACTAGTTCATTGGAACGAAGCTAATTCACATTAGACGCAGAATACACTCCTTGCACAAATTATATTTTTTATTATGGGCTAAATTAAGTGGCTGTTCAACTTAATAACTTTATTGGTGAAAGCGCTGCTTTAAGTGCTGCAATGCTTTGGGCTTTATCTTCCGTGGTTTATAGTCGCCTGGGGTTAAAGATTTCTCCGCTACAGCTTAATTTCTATAAAGGTATAATTGCGATCGCTTTGATCTCTATCACCTTAGGGTTCCAGGGTGGAGCTTTGATTGACCTATCTACTTCTACTGTTGCTCTCTTAACTATTAGCGGTATTATCGGTATTGGCTTGGGAGATACCGCCTACTTTCTCGCTTTAAATAGTCTCGGTGCAAGACGCACTCTATTACTAGAAACATCTTCTCCTCCGATGGGTGCATTGCTAGCATTGATTTTTATCGGCGAACAGCTAACCTATGGTTCTTGGTGCGGTATTTTATTAACTATTCTAGGGATAGCTTGGGTAATTAGTGAACGTAATCCTGTAGATAATATCAGCATTTCACAAAAGGGCATTATTTGGGGAATTTTAGCGGCGATCGCCCAAGCATTAGGCGCAGTTATTTCTAGGTATGCTCTAATACAATCGGCTGTTAGTCCCCTCGAAAGTACTTTGATTCGCTTAATCGGCGGTACGATAATTGTCATCGGCTTAATGTTTTTACAGTACTCAAAAGCTGCCTTACCTCTTGTCAAGCAAACTAAGATCCAATGGCAAATATCTAGACGTAGTTTGGGCGTAATTGCGATCGCCGCTTTCGGCAGCACTTATCTCGGTATTTGGTTACAGCAAGTATCTCTCAAGTTTGCCCCCACTGGAATTGCTCAAACCTTTTTGGCTACTAGTCCTTTATTTGTCTTACCAATAGTGGCATTGCAGGGAGAAAAAATCAGTTCGCGAGCAATACTAGGTGTTGTAGTTTCTGTAGCAGGAATTGCTTTGATGTTTATTCGTTAAATAGATTGCTAATCTATAGCTACTAAACCAGTACAGCAAACTAGCCTCTTCGATCCACTACAGGGTCATGGCGATCGCGGATGCCTATTGATCAGGTATATGGAGCTATATACGTAGGATACATTTCTTGTGCAATTTTATGATGAGCTGTTCGATATCTGTTCACTGATGATTAGCGATAAAGCCTTTCGGGTCATTTCCATCGGCATAAATGGTGACTCTGACCAGTACTTAATAACCTGTTCAGGCAAAGCTGGAATATGAACAAAACCAACTTTCATAGCAGGATTATGGATTTCCTTCCAATGGAGAAAGTGATAAAAAACTTGATTACACAAATGAGTTCCGCCATCATTGGAAACTCTAGCTGGGATATCATGACTCTCCAGCAAAGGAACTAAACTATCTTGATCTAATAAAGAATTCCAATAGGCTACAGGAGCATTGGCAACAATTGGTTCTCCTTTAGGTGCGTTGCCTGCTCTATCCAAAGTCACGAAGTATCTTAGATTTTTTGCCATTCGCTCAAGAGCTATTTTATTATATCCCCGTGCTTGACCAACTCCAATGCAAATGTCAGGCTCAGATACCCTGAGAGTTTCATCTACTACTTGCTCAAGGATACTTGTATTACCAGGCATGATTTTGAAGTCAATGTCATCATGATACTGACTAAGCTCTTGAGTAGGATGATCTCGCAAGGACATAACAACAAGCTCCGAAGCATTCAAACCATCATCATTTGGCTCGAAACCTGTAATCAAGACTTTCATCCTAAAGCACCCTCTCTATGATAATTCCGTAAGTATTAACTAAGTATTGTATTGTTTACGAACAATAAGGAGTAATGTCTACACCACATTGATCCGCAAGAAAACACAGGGCACGAAATCTCAAGCCAATGAACTCCTCGTACAAAGGATTGAGTTTGCACAAAGCAGGAATCCGCACTATTACTTTACCAAATGCTCGTATTTCCCTAGCAAAAGGACATTGAGCAGGAATCAATCGGACTATTAATCTGGCGGTTTGCGCTTGATTGATCTCCAAGTTATTGATCCATTGTTTGAGTAATAGGATAAATTTGAAAGTTTTTGGCTGCGGTTTCTGAATTAAAGTTGTCATCCTGTTTGATTTATTTTGCTTAACTGTTATGGTTATATAAATAAATTAACACAATGTTTTTGTTGATTATATATAATTATTTTTTATGATTAATTAGGGAAATTTATACTTTCAGAGTGGCTTAAGATTTCTGCGTAGCGATCGCTAGAAATTCTGATTAAAGTCCGAATCCTCAGTATTCATGCAGTCTAAGGAAGAGAATTGTTAAGATCGGTAATCGAAGTGCTGAGATGTTCAGGCTGCTTGGCAGGTAAATTCAATTAACAAAAAAAAGATTTAGAAGTTCCTCAAAGCATGAGTTTGTCAAGATTTTCAATTAGGTGGCTCACCATTTTGAGTCTGTTGGGGATAATTTCTGGCTGCGATCTAAATTCCCTCGCTCAATCCCAGGATGCAGCCACAGAAACCAAGCTCAAAGTGCTGCCAACAAAACAAGTAGTGGCGTTGGGTAAATTAATCCCTAAAGGAGAAGTAATTAAACTTTCGGTAGCTAATGCCCAGGATAGTCGAGTCAATCAGATCTTAGTTGAGGAAGGCGATCGCGTCGAGAAAAATCAAGTGATTGCGGTGCTTCAGGGACTGGAAAACCGTCAGCGAGATCTAGAAGCAGCAGAAAAAGAAGTGGAACTAGCTCAAGCTAAACTAGACCAAGTTCGTGCAGGGGAAAGTAAACAGGCGGAGTTTGCTGCCCAACAAGCCAATGTCTCCCGTTTGGAATCTCAGTTGCGAAATGAGGCAGCGGAAAGACAGGCGGCGATCGCCTCGGCTAAAGCGCAGTTAAGACAGGCGCAGTTGACTTATGATCGCAATCTTAGCTTGCAACAACAGGGTGCAGTAAGTATTCAAGCTTTTGACCAAACTAAAGAAGGATTGGATACGGCTCAAGCCACCTTAAATGAAAGACTTGCTCAATTGGATAATACTCAACAAACTCTAACGCAAGAAATAACCCAAGAGCGAGAAAATCTAGCTCTGTTACAGGAAATTCGACCAGTAGATGTCAGGGTGGCAGAAATAGAAGTGGAAAAAGCGATTATTGCCGTGGACAAAATCAAAGCCGATCTTGAGGACACAAAAGTAAAAGTGCCTATTTCTGGTCAAATTCTCCGGATCAATACTCGTGTGGGGGAACAGGTAAATACTGAACAGGGCATTGTGGAATTAGGTCGTACTAATGAAATGTATGCGATCGCCGAAGTTTATGAAACAGATATCGGCAGGGTGAGCATTGGTCAACCAGCAACAGTTAGCAGTGAATACGGCGGATTTACAGGGAAGTTAAAAGGTACGGTGGAGCATTTGGGTTTGCAGGTGGGAGAAAAACAACTAGTGGAATCAACGGAAGATCCCACCCAAGACGAGAATTCCCGCATCGTGGAGGTTAAAGTACGCATCAATCCCGAAGACAGTAAAAAAGTCGCAGGTTTAACCAATATGAAAGTGCGAGTGGAAATCAACAATAATTAATTAACTTTCAAGAAAGAAATTAATCTGCTGAGACTGGGAAAGGGGAAAAGGTTAAAGGGAAAAGGGTCTACTGATGAAACTAATTTATCTTCTGTGCCAAAAAATTAATGCCTATCTACGTCGAACTCCTATAGCTTGGTTACAGCTATCTCACCAGAAAGTTCGTCTTTTGGTGGCAATTCTAGGGGTGGCGTTCTCGATTATTCTCATTTTCACCCAATTGGGTTTAAGGGGAATGCTGTTTAATGGGGTGACGTTGTTACCTGAACATCTCAACGGCGATTTGTACTTAATGTCCAACTATGCTGAAGTTATCCGAGATAGTTCTGTTCCCAATATCTATCTTTACCAAGCTGATGCTGTTGAAGGCGTTGCCGATGTCCGACCGCTATATGTTAGCCGTGGTAGTTGGGTAGATCCCAAGCTGCTTAAAACTGCGGATGCGGATGCAGTTGATGCCGACATTGAATCATCTTCAATGCAGATTATTGCCTTTAATCCTAATAAGCCCGTACTCAATCTGCCTGAAGTTAATCAGCAACTAAATTTATTAGCTGTTCCCGGCAGTATTTTATATGACCGCCTTTCAAAATCGGTATCAGGAAAAATTCCTCAACTCTTTGCTAATCAGGGTCAAGTTTTCAGCATCCTAGATAACCGTCGAGTAACTGTCATCGGTTTGTTTAATTTAGGCAGTACTTTTTACTTTGATAGTGTGGCGGTAATGAGCGACTGGAATTATAAACAAATTAGTGAAGGGGCGGATTTAGACCAAGTTTCCCTTGGTGTAATCTCTCTAGAGCCAGGAGCGAATCCCCAAGCGGTAATTAAAAGCATTAAGCAAACCCTGGGCAAGAGTATCAAAGTATTAACTAAGGCTGAATTAGCTGAAGCTGAAGTTGCAGAAGTTGCCACCTGGCCAGAAGGAAAAGTCCTCAACTTTGGTGCAGGAATTGGCTTTGTTGTGGGCATTATTATTGTCTACCAGGTGATCTATACCGATGTTAGTGAACATCTTCCTGAATATGCCACCCTCAAGGCGATGGGTTACAAA
Organism: Cyanobacteriota bacterium; assembly: GCA_046050865.1. Classification (GTDB taxonomy): domain Bacteria; phylum Cyanobacteriota; class Cyanobacteriia; order Cyanobacteriales; family Xenococcaceae; genus Waterburya. The sequence continues at coordinate 706 of JBJOPG010000223.1, read as the reverse complement.
GACCGTGATTTGTCTCTTGTAGTCTTTCAGGAGTCTTTGATTCTGGCGGTGATGGGTTTTATTCCTGGTTACTTGGCTTCTTTCGGCATCTACTATCTGATGACTAATTTTATTGAACTCCCTGTTTCGATGAATCCAGGTATTGCTCTACAGGTGTTTATCCTCAATCTTCTCATGTGCATCATCTCAGGGGCGATCGCCATTAAAAAACTACGGACTGCTGATCCTGCGGATATTTTTTATTAATCCGACTTCTTGATTGTTTAGCGATCGCCCTCAACATGTTGCTACTTGGTCTTTTTGGCACCTTGCACCGTATATTTTCGCGGCTTAATATCATAGCTTTTTGTATTCTGCGATACCTAAAAATGTGTCTTTTTTAAAATTGTGACACATTTTAGTCTAATGGATTTTTACTGGCTTGTGAAAATTGATAAAAAGGGAAAAAAGAAAAATCTTTTCTATTACTTGTTGATGGAAAATACTGGTTTTATACTAGTTTTTAGTATTACAAGAAAGTCTTAATGTCTTTTGCAAATCTACGACAATTAATGTGATTAGCAATCAAGGATAAAATTAATATAATAGCCATAAGCTTTTATATTAAATACTTTAAAATCTAATATTAGATATTTACTTTGTTGTTTTTGATAAAAAATCTGAGCATTATAAAATTGAACATATAGAGCAACAAAATACATTTGCA
>JBJOPG010000222.1:0-7575 GCA_046050865.1 Cyanobacteriota bacterium | reverse complement strand
CTATGGCATATCAAACTACTGAAGCTTTTCAGCGGTATAAACCCAAATACACTATCATTATGGCCGATGCTAGTAACTATGGCGATCGCTATAGTACTGATGTATATGGGAAAAAGTTAAATAACCAACCTCTGGCTGTATTCCATGAAACCGTTGGTTCGGCAAGAAGTGCGATTAATACTTTTAGAGCGCCTCACCCCAAAGATAGCGACCAAGTTAGTTATCACGCTTTGATTACCTGGGATGGCATAATTGTCTATCTCGTTCCCCCAGAAAAACGAGCTTTTGGAGCGGGAAATTCGGTGTTTGTGGGTAAATCAGGGGCAGAAGCGGTGCAAACTAATCCTAAGTTGCCGCCATCAGTTAATAACTTTGCTTATCATGTATCCCTGGAAACGCCTTTGGATGGACAGGGTAAATATGCTAAAAACAAGTCCCATAGTGGCTATACAGAGAGCCAGTATAAATCCTTAGCTTGGTTGCTTGCCACCAGTAGCATCCCTGATGAACGTATTACTACTCACCAAAAAGTAGACCGTTCTGGTCACAGATTTGATCCTCGTAGCTTTGATTTTAATAAGTTTCTGACGATTTTACGTACTTTTCGCCAGCCCAAGGTTTCTTAAGTGTTTTCTGTGTGACTTGTTTGACTCGGCACACCTCTACTAAATTAATTAGCTTATAGCTTATATAGCTTATAACTTTTAATGTTTGCGGAGACTGATTTGAGAATTGCTGTAGGTATTGCCTAAAGGAAGAAAGATCGTTAGTTCTTTACCCTGAGCTTGTCGTTGACGAACCGTCAATTTACCCCCTAAAGCCTGAAAAATATTTTTAGTCGCATCTAAGTTGAGACTGAGACAACCTGTAGCGGGTTGAAAGTTGAGGAGCTGTCCTAAAGATTTAAAAGGATTATCAACATTGCTGGCTTGAGACAGCACCTGTAGTTTTAGCTGATTGCCAGCGGTGGAAACCTTTACTTCAATGTTACCTCCAGTGGGTAAACTGCGAGTACAACTTTCCATCAACCCTGTTAAAACCGTATCTAACATCCCAGGATCGCTGACTATGCGGGGTAAGTTAGGCGGCAGGGTAAAATCCAGCTCTACATTACGTCGTTTGGCTTTTTCTTGCCAACGAGGAATACTTTGCTGAAACACTTGCTCCAAAGAAAATGCAACTAGCTCGACAGCCTTGGCACTAGGAGGAGTGGATTCTAATTCCGCAGCCCGAAAAATTAGTTCCATGCGTTCGATCTGTTCCGTGCACTCGCGATCAATGGTTTGCAGGCGTTGGATTACATTGGGTTTAAAGTCTTGCTTCCGTTTCAATAATAGTTTGGTCAAGGTACGAATTGTGGTCAAAGGAGTCCGTACTTCATGGGTTAGAGCCTGTAAAAGTTCCATTTCAGCTAGGCTAGTGGCGCTATTACTTTTGAATCGCGATCGCTCGGCGGTCGATTCGGCGACTGGGCGACCCCCACGCTCCGCGATCGCGGAGACAGTTTCCACCTGACGGTTATTTGCAGATGCCGCTTCAGGGTTTGGAATACAATGGAGTAGGCGACGGCTAAAACTAGTCACTAATTTATAATCAGGAGCAGGTGGCTCAAATTGCTCGATTAAGCTATCTAATTCTGCTAAACGATGATACTTAGCAATTACTAGGCGCGATCGCAAAGTCTTCCAAACCTTGCCCAAGGTCAGAGGATCAAAGGAAAAATGAAATTGTGGATTATTTTCTGGATCTGTTCCCAGAAGCAAAATCAGACCAAAATTGGCAGTCAAAACCAGACAAAACTGTTCCTGAGCGATGGGATCGTGAGGAATTAAAGGCAGTTCGATAATCGGTGCAATGTCTTGGGCAACTACTTGCTGGGCAGAATGACCACAGGGCATTAAAGCATTGACTTTGAAAGCATCGGGGGTAAAGATTGCCGTCTGAAAGTTAGCTACTAGTTGGGTATGACTCAAGAGCGGTACAGGAGCCGCAAAAACTAGACCCAATTTAGCTGCTGGTAATGCTGATGGCAGTGCTGTTGATAATGGTTTCTGGTTACGATTAATTTCTGATAGGAGTAATTCTTCAACCGAAGCGATCGCCCCACGCCATTCTCGCTGAGCATTTAGCGCTGCTAAACGATGTTTCTGACTGTAATATTGGTGAGATGCTTGAGTCTTGGGGAGGTTCCTCTGCTGAGCATCACCGGGGACGCGGGCAGAGCAAGGTACTGGTGGGGTAGCAATCCGTAATTCTAATTCTTGATTGAGTACATCGCTTAAATTTTGTAGCAACCAATTTTGCACTTTATTACCTGACCTCCTCTTTACCGCTGATTGTCAGTAGTATTCAGATCAAGTAATGACCGTGACACTCTGATATGTCTTGATACTACTCGCTCTTTCCCCTTTTACCAAGAAGTAAAACCGAACTGTGTCAGTCGCGATCACCGATGATTCTTTGAGCCTGATTATCTGTCGTTAATCTGCCGAAAATTTTAGAGTTTTATTTTTCCCTTATTTTTTCCCTATCCCGAGATCTACTGCAACCCGATGTCCACAACTCATCCCCGAGAAGGCGACGGCGTTTAAACCCTGTCCAGGAAAAGTACTGTCCCCCACGCAATATAGCCCAGGAATACTGGTGCGATTGAAGGGCATGCCTAGCAAACCTGCCAGTTTACGACCGGGGACGGGACCATAAGTTCCGTCTTCTCTGCCTAAAAAGCGACGATGAGTCCGGGGAGTGCCGACTTCTTGATAATCCAAAGCCGCACTAAGTCCTGGAAAAATTGCTTCTAGACGCTGAATTAACTTAGCTGCGGCAGCCTCTTTTTGCTCTTGATATTCTTGAGGGGACAGTCCTTGCCAATCTTCGATCCAGCTAGGGGTAAAAGTATGGATGATATGGTGTCCTGAGGGAGCAAGGCTGGGGTCGAGCAAAGTCGGGATCGAAACAAAGATGGTTCCTTCGCTTTCTTCCATTTTGTCCCAGCTTTCTAACAAAATATGATGACAATCAGTTCCTGGAGGTAAGACCTTTGCCTCAACTCCTAAATGGAGACTGAGGAAACTAGGGGATTTTTTATATCGCTGTTGCCATTTGATTTCTTTTTTAGGGGTGTGGTCAGGGGGAATTAATTTACCAAAAGTGTCCCAGCGAGTGGCGTTGGAAACTATTTTGCTAGCCCGATATTCGGTATTATCAGCTAGCTTTACCCCCACTGCCTTCCCCTGTTCCAGGAGAATTTCCGTAACTCTAGCTTTATATTTAATCTCTCCTCCAGCCTGGATTAAACCTTCTGCCAACTTTTGAGCAATTTGCCCCACGCCACCTTTGGGATAATTGATCCCTCCATAATGGCGATCGCTAAATACCATCCCCGCATTGATCATGGGAGTTTTGTCCGCCGGTACCACTGACCAGAGATAACACTCCATATCAATAAACTTCAGCAGCTTGGGGTCTTTAATCAACTTGCGGGCAATATCCCCCACATTTAAGGGTAAATATTTTGCCAAACCTAAACAAGAAAAAGGTTTCTGAAAAAATACCCGAGTTAGATAACGAGGCTCTTCCAAAGAAAGTAACTCCATGGAATTGAGATAGTTAAATACTTCCCAGCACTTGCCATAAAAACCACGAATCCCCTGTTCTTCATGGGGAAAAATAGCAATTAGCTCTTGCAGAAAGGCTTCATAATCGCGATGCACCTTTAGTTCTAAGTTATCAGGTAAATGGTAGTGAATCTGCACCGGATCGGCAAAAGTTTCTAGCTTCATCTCCACCGCCGCTAAAGCACGGGTTAGAAGGTTAGTTGTACCGCGATCGCCAAAACCAAAAATCATTGATGCACCGACATCAAAGCGGTATTCTCCTCGTTCAAAATAACCGCCACTCCCACCTGGAATCAAATAGCGCTCTAAAACTAAAACTTTTGCTCCCTTGGCTGCCAGTTGAGTCGCTGTCACTAAACCGCCGATACCAGAGCCAATCACTACCACATCATAAGATGTCGCAGTGGGAGTCGTTGTCATCGCCTTCATATAATTAATCAAAAAAAGATGCTGAGAAAATTAATTAACATTTAGATATTTATATATATAGTCTACCGTCAAACCTAGATCGAAAAATGTATGTTTTACGTCATTATGGGAGTTTCAGGCTCAGGTAAGTCAACCATCGGTAAATTACTGAGCGATCACACGGGCTGGGCTTTTTATGATGCTGATGATTTTCATCCGACCGCCAATATTGACAAAATGCATTGTGGTATTGCTCTAACTGATCGCGATCGCCTACCTTGGTTAACAGCACTGCACCAATTAATTGCTGATCATCTAGATCGCGATTGTCCTGGAATCCTCGCCTGTTCTGCACTAAAAACTCAGTATCGTCAAATCCTGCGGGGGGAAAGTTCTGAGGTGGTTTTTGTCTATCTGCAAGGCAATTATGATGATATTCAAAGCAGAATCCAGCAGCGTCTAGGACATTTTATGAGTCCCGATCTACTCCGCAGCCAATTTGATATTCTAGAAGAACCCCATGATGCCTTAATTATCAATATTGCTCTTGCTCCTGAATCAATCGTGGACGAGATCTTGAAATCGGCTCATGTATGATCAAGTTTTTATCCGCATCAAGCATCACAAACAAGTAGACAAGTAAACAATGGATTCAATTCAAGTTAATGGTATTCGCGCTTATGGATATGTGGGCTATTTGCCCGAAGAGAGGATCTTAGGACAGTGGTTTGAAGTCGATTTAACTTTATGGGTAGACTTAACCATTGCGGCAGAGAGCGACGAGATTACCGATACCTTGGATTATCGTGAGGCGATCGCCATTGTGAAACAGCAAATTACCACCGCTAAATTCGCCCTCGTCGAAAAGTTAGTTAGTGCGATCGCCGACCAGCTCCTCAGCCTTGAAAAAGTCCATCAGGTTCGAGTCCAGCTATCAAAACCCGCCGCGCCAATTCCTGATTTTGGTGGTCGCATCACCCTCGATATTACTCGCTCCAACCCTTCAAAAATCACTTCAATTATCTAGCTTAAATATACAAAATATTGCTGATTTGACAAGTGATAATATTACCTAAATCCCTAGAATACCCCGCAAATTTTAAGCATTTACGAGCATGGTGAATTAGAGTCGATTGGGCAAAATTAATAATAGAAGGCAATTCCACAAGTCTCTTAGCTATAGCTGAATTATTCATTATTCCCTTAGCTAAAAACTTATAAATAACTTTTAAATTATTAATTCAGGATTTTGGTTGATGAATAGAAGAATAAAACTAACTACTCTTTTGATCTGGCAATATATTAACCAGCAGCTAGGTCATCAATATTCTGTTTGGAACGTTAGACATTTTTGGTATTTGTATCAAATTACTTTATTTAGAAGATGTTGGGAACAGGAATGTTCTCAAGCAAGTAAACCACAGCATTAACTAAAGTGTTAATTAACCTGTATTTGGGTTAAGCATCTTAAGTTAAGCATAATAATAGAAGACTAGCTTAAACTGCCTTCCTACAGGTCAAGATTATGCGACTCAGGGGTTGGCATTGATTTAAATAATGGAGGTCTTGAAATTCCAGGCTTCCTCCCATGGTTTCTAACAAAGTTTTCGACATGAGTAATTTCATGTTGGCGGATAAACTAATCTCCTGCAACAACTGACGAATTTCGCCTAGGTTATGAGCTTGAAAATCTGGTTCCGCAATCGTAGCTTCTTGCCAAAGAGCGGCAGGACAATCTAAATCAATCTCAATTTTAATGCTGTTTTGAGTTATTTCGGTGGTAGATAATTTAATTGTGCCTGTTTTCATCAGGACAATGGCGCTATCAATGAGGTTGAAAATTAGTTGAATTAAACGAGAGCGGTCTGCAAAGACACAGATTTGCGGGTCGGGAGTCACAATCTCTAAGTTCAAATTGCGATTTGCCGCTGGCAGGTGAGTAAGACGGTCGATTTCGTTAAAGATCTTACCTAGCTCCAAGGATTCCAAATGGAGGCTATTGCTGCCATATTCTGTTTTCGAGACAGCGACAATCTCATCGATCAACTTCATTAGTTTGAGAGCGGAATGATAGGCTTGGGCAATAAATTCTTTTTGTTCTTCAGGACTTTCGCATAGATCAGACAAAATCAATTGATGTAACCCAATCATGCTGCTAAGTGGCGATCGCAATTCATGGGAGGTTCTCGCTAAAAAGCCTGCTTTAAATTGACTCATTTGGGCTGCCATCTGATAGGCAAGCTGTGCCTGTTTAAGTTCTTCCTTTAGCTCATCGATTTCGTTCATAATTCCCGAAGATAAGTTTGACAACAAATTGGGCTAGAGATGGTCACTAACTACGCCTTGCTATCAGTTTTGCTACTAGTGGTGAATATCTATATTTATTGTAGCTATTGATGTCTAGCTTCAATGATTCGCCCCCAGAGTAACACAGCATTTTAAAATTACTTAACCATACTCCTTAAGATTAAATGATGATACTGCCCTGGCGGAGGATTTGCCACTGGTGATCTCGCCAAATTACTACCGTGGAAGGAAGTCCACTTCCAGCAGTTAGATCCATCTGGTCTAATACCAATACAGAGGGGAAAGCTTGATTGATCGCATCCCTGGTACGGAGGGTGTCTTGTCCTGAAATATTGGCGCTACTAGTGGCTAAAACCCCAGTCTGGTTTAATATTTCCCATGCCACAGGACAATTAGGAATCCTGATCCCCACGGTGTTAGCCGCAGTTGGATTAATCCCTGGAGGTACTAGCTCAGAAGCGGGCAAAACTAAAGTAAGCGCCCCTGGCAGATGTTTCTGAATTAGGTCTTGCCAAGCTGCTAGCTCTGAGTCATGGTAAGTGACGTAGGGGAGTAGATCATCGATGGTGCTGCCCAATAAGATCAACGGTTTATCTGACGATCGCTGTTTTAATTGATAAATCAAGTTCCCCAATTCGGGCTTTACCGCCAAAGCAGGGACAGTATCCGTCGGAAAGCTGACAACTTGACCCGCGATCGCTCCTGCAATTAACTCACTGACAGAAACTTGTACCATAGACTTAATATTTCCTCAACATCTATAAGCTAAGACAAAACGTTCAATACCCGCAAGATCAGAAAATATCTTCGGTTCTTGATATTCTCCCTGCTGTTTTAAGAGTGTAACCACTATATCTGCTTGACCAACCATTAATTCAATTAGCCAGATTCCCCCAGAAACTAAATATTCGGGCGCAGTTTTAATTAAATGACGAATATCATTTAAACCATCATCACCACCATCTAATGCCAAACGAGGTTCATGCTTGGCTACTTCTGGCTCTAGTTGAGCAATCTGCGACGATGGAATATATGGCGGGTTAGAAATCATGCCTGTTATTTGACCTTGAAGTGAATTCAAAGGACTCCACCAGCTACCCTGATAAAATTGAATATTACTTAGATTTACGCTGTTAGCGTTTTCTTGGGCAATTTTTAAAGCCTCCGCACTGAGATCTACGGCATGAATGATCGCTTCGGGAAAAACATCCGCTAATCCTAAAGCGATCGCCCCGCTACCAGT
>JBJOPG010000221.1:0-7637 GCA_046050865.1 Cyanobacteriota bacterium | reverse complement strand
GTGATTTTAAAGTTGCGATGAATTACTTAAGAATGATTAGGTGAACTGTTTATTTTGCTTATTTATGATGTTTATAAGTAGCGTGGTCAGACAAAAAAAATCCTGCCGAGACAGGAAAAAGGGAAAATTATTAAAGCTCTAAATTTTGACTAAATTTTAAAGATTAGCCATTATTTAAGCTAACAGAACCTTCGTGGACGGTTTTAACCCACTTTAAGCGTTTAGGACGGATAGACATTCTCGCCGTGACGCTAAACATCACCACTTGCCAGTGGAGCATATAAACTAAACCTCGTAAAGACTGACCCGTAATTCTAAATAAAGCAGGCATGACTGGTTGCCCTGAAGCATTTTGCACTCGTACCAATCCCCGAAACATCCCCAAGAAACCCCACGCAAACAGTAAGGTGGTCACAGGACTAAGGATCGGTAAACGGTGACGGGCGATCGCCATTATGCCATCAGGGACATTAGCGGCGGGGACGATGTATTGCAATAACATCCAGCAGAGGAGATCAATGCGTTTACCAAATCCCATCGGGGTGCGGAAAATATAGCGCCAATAGTCAAGGTAGCGCTGGTAACCCCCTTCTGCCCAACGGTTACGCTGATGCCACAGGGAGGAGGCTTTGGTTACACCTTCTTCTAACACGGGGGGAGTGAGGAGAAAACCAATTTTCCAGTTATCCAGATGGAGACGGACGCTCAGGTCTAAATCGTCAGTGATGGTTTCTTCATTCCAGCCACCACAGCTATGAAGGGCTTTACGGCTCACAAACTGACCATTACCTCTCAATTCACCAATCCCGCCCACGGCAATTCGTTGCTGCTGGACGTAGCTATCTAGAGCCATTTCTGCCGCCTGCCCCTTTGTCCAAAAGTTTTCTTCGGGGTTGGCGATCGCTTTTCTGACTTGAACAGCTCCCATTTTGGTATTCTCAAACAATGGTACAACCCTCCTCAAAAGGTCGGGAGAAACCTTGGCATCGGCATCAAATACTCCAATAATGTCGCCAAAAGTTTGGGGAATGACCTGATTTAACGCCCCTGACTTGCCGCCGACGGCATTAGCAGGTCGATGAACTACTTTGAGTTGAGAATATTCCGTAGCTAATCGATCCAAAATAGCAGGAGTATTATCCGTACTGTGGTCGTCAATCGCCCAGATCTCATATTTGTCCGCTGGATAGTCCAGGTTACAGAGCATTGCTACTAGATTACTGATGACAACTTCCTCATTTTTAGCTGCCACCAACAGTGAAATCCGAGGCGCATCTGCTAACAGCTCTTCCGTTAGGGGAGTTGGCACATAATCTAATTTGGCGAACAAATAGCGTAAGATTTGCATTCCCGCCAAAGAAGTAAAGCCCCAAACCAACCAAACACCCCAACTGACTAAATGCAGCACAATCACCGTGAGCCAAACTGTTGTTAGGAGGAAAGCAGCTTTTTGTCTACGCCCCGCTAAACCTTGAAAAAAGTCTAATCGAAACTCTTCTTCGGCGACTTCGGGGTCAGATAATTCAGCTAAAAGAGAATTAAGGGGAACTAAATCTGGATCGGATTTTTCTTGTGACCAATAATTCTCTGTCATAATTATGTTTTAAAATCTGCACTATGCTCAAAACTCAAAGCTCTCCCCAGACTACGGTTTCCGTAATCACCTTTTTTGGGATTTGCCTAACTACCAATTGATTTACTTGATTTATTGTTAATCTCCTTGGTTCAATTGTAACTAAAATTGTAAACTTTCTTGACAGAAACTAAATTTGTCCAAGGCTTAATCTTTGATTTATTGGTGCTCAAGCTGGTTTTTGGTTACAGTAAGTAGCAGTAATAGTTTAATTTTTATAAATTTAATTAAAGTTATCACAACAAAATGACTAGTAGTTGGGCTACGGGATTGGCGATCGCTTTGGCTTCAGTGTTATGGGTTGAGTTAGTAAGAGATTTGTACCATACCCTGTCTCATCTTTTTCCACCTTTATATCGTCTGCACGTTTGGCATCACAAAGTTTTTCGCCCCGACCTATCCGTGATCAGCGACGAGATCTATCGTCAGGCTCATTGGTATAATGATGTTCCTGAAGCTTTGGTGATGTTAGCTTTGAGCATTGTGCCTTGGCAACTTGCCCAACTCTGGAACATTACGCCTCAATGGACTGCTGGAGTGGGTTCCCTATACACTCTGAGTTTTTTATTTGGAGCGATCGCTCGCGGTGCAGGTGTACCCTTGGTGGATGAGTTAACCGATGTGACCCATCGACCAGGGAAGTTTACCAGTCTACCTTCCCGTTGGCTTGTTAATCGACCTTATCATTGGCGACATCATTTTGATAATCAGGATGCCTATTTCTCGGGAACTTTAACCTTGGTAGATAAATTCCTGGGGACTGCCCTATCTCTTAAGCATAAGCGGATTGCCGTCACGGGGGCATCGGGAACTCTAGGCATTGCCCTATTAACTCAACTACACTTAGCAGGGGCAAAAGTGATTGCCCTAACCTCTTCGGCAACAGAGATCGAACTGGAAATTTCCGGAGCCAAAATCCCAATCCCAACTATATCCTGGCAAACTGGACAAGAAGCAGCATTACATTCTCAGTTAGAGAAAGTTGATATTTTGATTCTGAATCACGGAGTTAATGTTTATGGTCAACGGGATCAAAAGGCGATCGCTAAGTCCTATGAGATTAATACTTTTTCAAACCTCCACTTGATGGAGTTATTTTTTCAGACTGTCAAAAGCGATCGCGACATGATCCGCAAAGAGGTTTGGATCAACACCTCAGAGGCAGAAGTCAATCCCGCCTTTAGTCCTCTTTATGAATTAAGTAAAAGAGCGATGGGTGATCTAGTCACCCTGCGTCGTCTAGATGCCCCTTGTGTCGTCCGCAAGTTAATTCTGGGCCCTTTTAAGAGTCAGCTTAATCCTTTGGGGGTTATGTCTCCCGAATGGGTAGCCAAACAGATTATTAATCTAGCTCGTCGAGATATACGCAATATTATTGTGACGATTAATCCCTTAACTTTTATATTATTTCCCTTGAAAGAGTTCTTTACTTCTTGCTATTTCCATTTTTTTAGCTCATCTGAGCAGCCAAAAATCTAACTAAACCAATCACCAGATTAAACAAAATATACTTAGAGAGAAACTGCTCCTGATCAGTGAGGAAAGTTTCCCTGGTTAAACTAAATGGAGCATAGCGGATTTGAACCGCTGACATCTTGCATGCCATGCAAGCACTCTACCAACTGAGCTAATGCCCCAAACAACAAAATAATGTTATCACAATTAACTAATTTAGCCTAATACAAGTAGCCAAACTAGCTAGGCAACTGTTGATTTAACTCAGACGACCGATACAACTATTGATAATAAAGTAGACCACTAACAGTGCTCCTGCGGATGTTCCTACCAGCGTTCCTGCCAGCATTAGAGAAAACTCTTGCCGTTCCAAAGCCGACTGCATCAAGTGCAGTGACCATGCCACCAAGGCAACATCAAATATGAGAATTGGAATCAGCATACTTTACGAAATGTAAACATCTATCTATTTTAGTATACAAGTTTTCATTTTTGGTAAGTACTCAAGTAACTTAAGCTTTCCTAAAGATCAATTCCGAGTTTATGCCATTCGGATGGGGATTTGGCGCTCCTGTAAATAGGATTTGATTTCTGAGACACTTAATTGACCGAAATGGAGCAAAGATGCCAATAAGGCAGCTTCGGCTTTACCTTGATGGAAAGCTTCGTAAATATGTTGGCAGTTGCCGGCACCCCCAGAAGCAATGACGGGAATTTCTACCTGCTCGGCAATCATTCTAGTTAATTCTAAGTCGTATCCTGCTTGAGTGCCATCAGCATCCATACTGGTGACTAAGAGTTCCCCTGCTCCCCGTTGAGCCATTTCCACTGCCCAGGAGATCGCATCGATTCCTGTATTTTTGCGTCCACCTCGCACATAAACATCCCACCCAGGATTATCGGGAGCATCACGTCTACGGGCATCAATTGCCACGACGATACACTGTTTGCCAAAGCGATCGCTAGCACGATTAATTAATTCGGGGTCGCGAACTGCTGCGGAATTGATGCTCACCTTGTCTGCCCCAGCTCGTAACAAAATTTTAATATTTTCTAAGGATTGAATTCCCCCTCCCACAGTAAGAGGGATAAACACTTGCTCTGCTGTTCGATACACTACATCAACAATTGTGCCGCGATCTTCGTGAGTGGCAGTAATATCCAGAAATACCAGCTCATCTGCTCCTGCGTCATTGTAAACTTTTGCTAGTTCGACAGGATCCCCTGCATCTTTGAGGTCAACAAAATTCACCCCTTTAACTACTCTTCCTGCATTGACATCAAGACAGGGTAATATTCTTTTGGCAAGCATAGTTAGTTTAGTTTTGCGTTCTAATCGGCTTTATGGTGTCCAACTTAAAAAGTTTGACTGGGATCACACATTTTTTTTCATTCACTACAGAAAATAGGGACAGAACATTAATTTCTATAAAATTTCTCTAAAAAAAGAATGCCAAATTTTTTACATCCCAAAAGCCGATTGGTCTTAAGTTTTATTGTTTTTACTGTGACATCTGCCACTTCCTTGGTTTCGCCTGTTCGGGCAGAAAATACTACCACGAGTGTAGAACAACCAGTCTATCTTAGTCCAAATCTCGACTCTAGTTCTCAGGAACTTTTCAATCTGCTCGATTCTGACGAACTTAAATTTAGCTTATTAGAACAGACTTATGATTTTACTCCATCTGTTTTACAGACAAACTTAAATAAAACAGATTTAAATACAGGGCTGGAAAAAAATAGTTTTACTCAAGCTAACAAATATAGTTTGCAAGAAAATGTTCAAATTTCTCAATTTGAACAATTAGATAATGTTGATTTTGCTTTTATTTTTGATTTTGCTCAATAATTGTGGTTTAGAGTAAAAATCATCCAAAAGTCTGGTTAAGCTGCTTCTTTTAGGGAGAGCTATAATTTTGTTGTTAGTTTCATTTTCTCCCTATATACGAAGCGGTATACCAAATTTTATCAGTGGCAATTAGCGAAACATACTGCTAACGGAACTTGCCTCATGAATGCGCCAAATAGCTTCCCCCAAAAGACTAGCTACCGAAAGAACCGTTAACTGTTCAAACTTCTTCTCTTCGGGCAGAGGAATAGTATTGGTCACAATTACTTCTTTAAAAATACCTTCAGATAGCCGTGCTACGGCAGGGCCAGAAAAGACGGCATGGGTGGCACAAGCATAAATCTCTTTTGCTCCTTCGGCTTTTAATAATTTACCGCCAGCAGATAAAGTTCCTGCGGTATCGATCATGTCATCCACTAAGATGGCAGTCTTACCCGCCACATCCCCAATCACGTTCATCACTTCCGCCACATTATGAGCCTGACGACGCTTATCAATAATCGCCAAAGGAGCATCATTTAATTTCTTGGCAAAAGCTCTGGCTCTGGCGACGCCCCCCACATCAGGGGAAACTACCACCACGTCTTCTAATTGCTTCGCTGCCAAATATTGCAAAATAGCGGGGGAACCATAAACATGATCCGTCGGGATATCAAAGTATCCTTGAATTTGTGCGGAATGTAAGTCCATCGCCAAAACTCTACTTGCCCCTGCTTCTGTTAGTAAGTTAGCAACCAATTTTGCAGTAATCGACTCCCGACCAGCGGTTTTGCGATCGGCTCTGGCATAGCCATAGTAGGGAATTACAGGGGTGATCTGACGGGCAGATGCTCGACGACAAGCATCAATCATAATCATCAGCTCCATGAGATTATCATTGCCAGGATTACAACAGGGTTGAAGCAAATAAACATCTGCACCGCGAATCGATTCCTGAATTTGAACATAAAGTTCTCCATCAGCAAAACGCGTGCGAATCATCGGGCCTAGATCCATACCTATATAGCGGGCTACTTCTTCGGCAAGAGGGACATTAGCAGAACCAGAAAATAATCTAATACGATTGGAGTCTGAGAAGAAGGGTGTCTGCTCCATCGACTGAGGCATTAAGGTAGTACTATGGCTCACGGCAAATATATTCAAATTAGTTCAGGGCAGTCTTGTGATTACTTATGACTATTAGGGAGGGCAAAAGAGCGATCGCTTGGCTCAAATGCCTAATTATCTGGCTTAAAGGTAAATGACAATCTGTCTAAAAAGAACAGAATTGAGATTCACTAATCTAAAAAGTCTAAAAAGTCAGAAGAAATTTCAGAAACATTTTAGCTTTTTTTAAACTTCGCAACCTAATTTTGTTTGTTTCTATACTAAAACTTTATGGCTACATTGTACTTTTTTTCAGGATATTGCTAATTGAATCGATTTATTGGTACAAACCTGAGTTAATTTGTACTCTTCAATAATATTGGTATTCTAAGAAAGGAAATCTAAAAAAAGACTGTAGCTATCTAAAAAACTATTTAAATTCTCATTATGACAACCTTGTTAGTCGCAGGTACCGATACAGACGTGGGGAAGACTTTTGTCACCATCGCCTTAACGGTTTACTGGCAAAAGTACCGTTTAAATCGAGACAATGATGAACACAATCTGCTAAGTATCTTTAAGTTAATGCAGACAGGGGTTGGTGATGTGGAGTTATATCAACGCTTGTTTTCAGAGGAGACGGGCATCGACATAGTTCCTCCCTTGCGTTTTGACGCTCCCCTAGCTCCGCCGATCGCTGCGGCAAAAGAAGGCAGACAAATTAACTTAGGGGAAATCTGGCAAAAACTTAGTTTGGCAGAACAAAAGTCTCAGTTAGTTTTAGTCGAGTCTTTAGGAGGGTTGGGTTCTCCAGTGACCCAAGAGTTAACGGTAGGAGATTTGGCGGCGGACTGGCGTTTACCCACGGTCTTAGTTGTGCCAGTAAAGTTAGGAGCGATCGCCCATACGGTAGCTAACGTTGCTTTGGCTCGTAGCCTGAAGATTGATTTGCGAGGAATTATCCTCAACTGTTCACAACTGGAAGCGGTGGGCAGAACAGAAGATTTAACCCCTATCGATTTGATTCAGTCTTTAACTAATGTCCCTGTGATTGGCACTTTACCCTATGCCACTGATTGGGATAATAGCGATCGCATTGCTCAAAAGGTTGCTAATTGGGATTTAGAACTGATTTTGCCTAAGCAAGAAGTGTATCTGTAAAAATAAACGAGGGTTTGAGAGAGTTATACTATGCAACGTTTATCTCCCTCTTCCCTGTCTTTAGTGAAGCTTATAGCTTATAGCTTTCTGTTAAAAGCTTACCAGCTAGATTTAACCACTCCAGGAAGCAAACCTTCGTGCGCCCATTCTCTAAGAACGTTACGAGACAGACCAAAATCGCGGTAGTAACCTCTAGGTCTACCAGTTACCATACAACGATTGCGTCTACGAGTAGCAGAGCTATCTCTGGGTAATCTTTGAATCTGACGACTGATTTCGAGCTTGACAGCAGCAGAAGTCGCTGTACGCAACTGTTCTTTCAATTCTGCTCTCTTGTCAGCATATTTCTCAATCAAGTGGGCGCGTTTCTTTTCACGCTCTACCATTGCTTTCTTTGCCATAACGTAGTGTATCCTTTAGGATAAAATTTATTGATTTATAAAGACACAGTTT
>JBJOPG010000220.1:0-7645 GCA_046050865.1 Cyanobacteriota bacterium | reverse complement strand
GATTCAAATCTTCAACAGCAAAGTCAAGAAGAGTCACTGAGTTATCATCTCCAAAATCAATAACTGTATCTTGACCTACCTGGGTTGCTGCTCCACCGCTGTCCAAAATTTGCCCGATATCATCAAATGAATCGCCAAGATCGACAATTACATCTGCTCGCTCAAAATCAGTAATGACATCTGCTCCATCTCCTACAAAGAAGGTATTAAAACCAGCACCGCCTGTAAGTGAGTCATTGCCAGCACCGCCAATGAGAAAATCACTACCACTAGCACCAGTCAGACTATCATTACCTCCTCTACCATTAATAATCACTGCTTCAGATGTTTTCTGAACAAAATTGTTATTTCTAGAGTTGAGCAACTCAGCCTCATCTAGCACTTGCTCTTCAAATATGAGCGACCCATCCTGATTACTTCCAGTAATTCTTAGAGCATCAAAATCATTATCATCAAGTTCGCCAACGACAGTTACTTGTTCTCCATTTAATCCATTCAAAAAATTATTTAAATTACTCTGGCTTATCTCATCATCATCGATATCGTATGTGTCAACCTCAATACTTCCATTTCTATCACGGAGAAGAAAACTATCATCCTCAACTTGAGAGACGCTTCCTCTGATAGTTTCTATAGTGTTTTCTTGTAGTTCACTAATTCTTGTAACCATTTTAATTCTCCATTAATTCTCCAAAGATCTAGTTTTAAAGATCTAGTTTTGTAGTAGGAGCATTCAAGCTCTTGTTTAGCATTGACAATAAATATGACCAGAAAATGACGAAGACAAGGCAATTACCTACTACCCACTACCGTAGGGGCGAACGGCCGTTCGCCCCTACTACTAATACTGTCGGGAATTTCTTCAGGAACGACCCAGTAATAAAGCGTGTGCTGACGAGTATCACTTTGTACATTGACAACTTGTTCTGGTTTCCACTCTCCCATATCAAAGTCATGGGAAACAATTCGCGTACCTGGTTTAAGTTCTCGCAGCAGTTTAGAACGAAGTTCGAGGTTAACATCTGGGAGCAAATAAAGCGTGACTACAGTTGCCTTACTCAAATCGGTCTTAAAAAGGTCTTGTTGCAAAAACTCTACGCGATCACTAACTCCAGCAGCTTCAGCATTGGCTCGACTTTCCTCTATTAGTTCTGGATTAAGTTCTACACCAGTACCACGACGAATATTGTACTTTTGGGCTGCGGTAATAGGAATTCGTCCATCTCCACTCCCTAAATCATAAAGAACATCGTTGCCCGATACCTTTGCCAATTTGAGCATCTGATTCACCACAATTTGAGGCGTGGGAAAATAAGGTACGCTGGGTGTCTCAGTTGGGGATTCGTCTTGTACTGGGGTGGCAGGTTGTTGGGTTTCAGGCTCAATCTGAGTCTCGCTAAAGTTTCGCTGCTGAGTACATCCAACTACTGTCAAACTCCCAAGGCTTAAACTTACTAACAACAATCCGATTTTTTTGACTAATTTCATCATAATTACTGATTACTTACTAACTTACTGATTACTAATTACTGATTGGGAGTAAGTTATTTACCTACTACCTACTACCTACTACCTATTACCCATTACTCATTACTCATTACTCATTACCCACTACCCATTTTGGCGAGACCATAAAAACAGTGGTACGCCAGCAATGACTATAGCTACGCCTACAAGCGCACCAATCTTCGTATATACAAGGCTCGAATACAGTAAGTAAGAGCAGATCAAGCAAAAGAGAATAGGTGTTAGAGGATAAAAAGGGACTTGAAACGGTCTGGGTACTTCTGGCTCTTTAAATCTCAGCACTAATAAAGATAAGCTCGTCAGCAGGAAAAAGAACCAAAAAGCTGGGGCAGTATAGTCTACCATCGTTTCAAAACCTCCACGGGTCAATGTTCCTAGTAAAACTAGAACCAGGGCGATCGCTGCCTGTACTAATAGAGCAGAAGTTGGTGTTTTGGTGCGTCGATCCCAGTCTCCAAGCCAACTCAAGCGAGAAAAATCTTTCCCTAACGCATAGTTAGTTCTCGCACCAGTGAAAATCGTGGCATTGATTGCACCTAAAGTAGAAACAGCAATTAGCAAACTGAGAAACCAAGCTCCAGGCTCGCCGACTGTACGACGCATCAGTTCTGCACCGACTGCTTCTGAGGTTGCCATTGTTTCTAACCCCAATCCCTGAAGGTATGCGACGTTAATCGCCAAGTAAATGAAGGTAATGATGCCAATACTCCACAGTAGCGATCGCACCATATTACGTCTGAGGTCGCGTAATTCAGCCGAAATGTATGCAGCCTCGTTCCAGCCACCATAGGACAACAAGACAAAAATCATTGCCATACCCCAAGCTTCTGAGTTAGCAGGTTGGTTAGTTATTGCACCACTAGAAGGCGAAGCAAAGACTATACCGATAATGACAATCAACAATAAACCGAGAACCTTGGCTGCCGTCAACCAATTCTGTGTCCACTTTCCCTGACGAATGCCGAGGGAATTTAAGCTAGTCAGAATGCCAATAGCCAAGGCAGCGTATACAGATGAAGAATTGTCACCAAGACGCAATATCTGAGAGGCATAATCGCCGAAAACGAAAGCTAAAAGTACTAGCGAACCAGTTTGAATAACCGTCATGCGCGCCCAGGCAAACAAGAAGGCAACAGAATCGCCAAAAGCCCGTTTAAAATAGTAATAGTTGCCTCCAGCATCAGGATAGGCTGTTGCTAATTCTGCGTAACAGATAGCACCAATTAACGACATTGCACCACCCAACAACCTAGCTATAATTACAGCTTGTTCACTTCCAGTGTTGGCAGCTACAAAAGCTGGAGTTTCAAAAATACCTGCACCTATGACAATTCCCACAATCAGCGCGACAGCATCAATAAAAGCTAGAGTTGGTTTCGGTGTTGCAGTTGAATAATCTAAATTTTTATTTTTCACTTTGACTCGCACTGATAATTATTCATCTCGATTCCGCTTGACGGGACTGTTCACTTCGGTTTCGGTTTTCCTCCTGCCCAGGGCGGTGGCCCTTCGGGAGAACGGATTTCTATAGTCGAACCATCACCACAGGTAATCGAATAAGCATCTATTTCATCACCTTTGCCTAACTCTCCCGTAACCGTTACCTCTTCTCCAGGAGAAAGATCGATTTCTTGCCACCAGCGAGGCCCTGCATCGACAATAATTTGTCCCGTACCGTCATCGAGAACAAAATCATTACCCACAACGCTAACTATTTCTCCCGACACAGTAGTGCCGTTTGCACGTTGCTGTAGCTCTTCGATTGAAGTTTGCGCTTTTACTAAATTGGGGATTATTGATGTCGCTCCTACTGCCAGGGCAGTCAAAGCAACAAATAATTGCTGTTTCATGATCACATCTTTTTAAAGCTCTGTTGTTTTGAAGTGTTAAAAATAAGTGTGACCAAAAAATGACAGCAACTATAAATTTGCTAAAATCTACAGCCCAAGACGAATAGTTTAATTAAATTTTGTGGAGCAATGAACATAATTAAAAGTTCAATCATACGACCGTTATATTGAAGTATCTTTAAATCCTTAAAATGATTCTCTTGCTTTTTGGTCACATTTTAGAAAATAATGATTGTTGGTCGAAATATTACATACAGATATCTTGTTGAGTAGATCGGTCGAGCTTATGCAAATTACCTTAGGATTCCCACAAATTGCCTAAATGGAAAAAGTTCAGTTTCAAGTTGGCTTTACAGCGTCTATTTTTAGCCTAATTTATTTAGCCAAATCCCCTCTTCCTTTAAAGGCTCAACCCGCACCTGAAGAGCTTCCAAGCCAGGAGACAATTCAGCAAACGATTCCCCCCAACACTCAGCCAATTCCCGAAACTAATCCTGCTTCTGAGCGGAAAAAACCGACAATTTCTATACCTGGTGGTTTAAATTCTCCTCAATGCCAGATATCGGTTAATGAAGCTCATGAAAACTATGCAGATCGTTTTTTGGTTAAAGATATCAAAGTAATTGGCAACACTGTCTTACAGTCAGAGATAGAGCAAACAGTCAAAGACTCTCAACTTAAATATCGCACTGCTACTTTTGAAGACTTGGTATGTCTGCGTTCTCGCATTACCCAATTATATTTAGAAAAAGGTTATGTGACTTCTGGTGCATTTTTAGCCAATAATCAAGATTTAAGCCATGGTATAGTCACGATCCAAGTAGTAGAAGGAAAGTTAGAAGATATTGTAATCACTGGATTAGATCGTCTGCAACAAAGTTATCTCCGTAGTCGTCTTGAACTAGCTGCCCGAAAACCGTTAAATAAAAATGATTTAGAAACAGGATTACAACTGTTAGTGATTAATCCTTTGTTTGAGACTGTAGATGCAGAATTAACCGCAGGGCAAAAAACTGGTAGTAATGTTTTATTGATTAATGTCAAACAGGCTAGAAGCTTCAGGGCAAGTATTGGCGTAGATAACTATCGCGCTCCTAGCATTGGCGAGTTTCAGGGTAGTGTCAATTTAGCTCATAATAATTTGTTTGGTTTTGGCGATCGCCTGTATGCCGAATATGGGTTTACCGAGGGTTTAGATATTTATAATGCTGGCTATACGATTCCCTGGAATGCTTATGATGGAACTATTGGCTTTAGCTACAACAACAGTAATAGTGGCATTATTGAAGAACAATTTCGCGATCTGGATATCAAAAGTGAAACTGAAACCTATGCTGTTAATTTACGCCAACCTTTAACTCGTTCTCCCAATCAAGAATTTACTCTTGGTTTGGGTTTAGATATTAGTCGTCGTCGGACTTTTTTAAAGGGTGAACCCTATTCTTTTTCTGTAGGAGTTGAAGATGGTAAATCTAACACGACAGTGCTACGTTTCTCTCAAGATTGGGTTAAGCGCGATGCCCAGAGCGTTTTAGCAGCGCGATCGCAATTTAATCTAGGAATTGATGCTTTTGATGCCACGATTAACGATACGGGGACTGACGGCAAGTTTTTGCTTTGGCAGGGACAATTTCAAGTGGTAGAGCAATTATCTCCCAGAGTGTTATTTATTGCTAGAGTTGGCGGTCAATTCACAGCGGATTCTTTGCTTTCTCTGGAAAAGTTTAGCCTTGGAGGAGTTAGTACTGTTAGGGGTTATGAAGAAAATCAATTGGTTACAGATAATGGGGTATTGGGTACTTTAGAACTGCGTATTCCCGTCACGAAAAACCTCAACACTTTACAGTTGAATCCTTTTATTGAATTCGGTACGGGTTGGAATAATGATGAACCAAACCCTGAAGAGCCGACAATTGCTAGTGTCGGCATGGGATTAGATTGGGCTGTAGGAGGAGGATTGGTGTTTAATGCTGATTACGGTATTCCTTTAATTGATGTGAGCAATGAAGGGAATTCTTTACAAGAAAATGGCTTTCATGTTTCTTTGAAATATCAACCTTTTTAAAGTGTTGAGAAAATTTAGCTAGCAAAGATTCAAATTTGAGCTTGGATCTTTGCTAGTTAAGCACCTACTGACAAAAGGAAGAACCACATAAACGTCTATTTCTGAGAGTTTGTGTATAGTTTTCAATTGCTCTATCTTCAGCATTTAATCTTATTTGATATTGCATACAAGCTTGGTTGTTACCACTATTACAAGATGAACTTAAAGCATTCATTTCTTGTTGTCTTTGTTGCTCAGAATAGTTTAAAAACTGAGTAGCATTATTAATTACATCATCGGTCTCATCTAGTAATTGTTGGACTTCAGAGGACATTTGAGCAGAAGCTGCATTAGCAAACATCAAATTTGTAGAACAGAGTCCTAACATAGCGGTTAAAGTTACAATGATTTTCTTGTTCATTTTGTTGTGTACTCCTTGAATTAGTTGTTTATTTTTTGTTCGGAAAGTAAAGTAAGAAATTAAAATATTAAATAATCTCTTACTTTTTTTAGATCTTGATTCTGATATTGGAAGTATGTTTATGCACTAATTATGATGAATTAGCTTTTGTTATAAACCTATATATTGATTCCATTCATTCTTAATGGAGCTAAACTACCATTGACATATCTATTAATACCGTCCAAATCTGAAGAGTTAAACCTTGGCTGGGTTTGTGCATATCTATTTTGGTATTGTCTTGCGTAAATAGTCGATAATGAACTAGTACCGAATTCTTCCTCTAAATTATCGTGAAACTCCATAGGATACCAACCAGAACCTCCTCTACACACATCGGCAGCTTCGTTTAAGTCAAGTTCAATGAACGAAGAATCATTAGTAGCTAAGTCTTGAATTTTCATAATTTACTCCTTTGTTTCGGTAATTTACATTTGGTAAAAGATTGAAGTTGAATCAACTAATCTCTCTATAAATAAAAGAATAAAAGAATTGGAAACTTAAAACATTGGCTATCTGTGCAAACTTGATTGCAGAAAAGTGCATCCCCTTTTAATGGCAAGTTTTGACTAAGACTGGACGCGATTTGCGAAGCATAGCCAAAGGCATCGCTTAAAAACTCTGGCAATGTGATTTGGCGATCGCCTTAAATATTGATCAAAAAGCATTAACCCCCAGAACTAAACTTTTTCTTTACGCGCTCATCGGATTGATATAATCCGTAATCTGTTTTCTCGATAAGTAATAATGGCTGACCAAAATTTTTGTCTTTGTATTTTAGCTTGGCAAATTTCGACAAAGACTTGACTTGAACGCCCAAAAAACTGGAAGATTCAGGAAAAGTTTGTAAAACAAGATGAAGATAGTTTCTGGTGAAATAATTTTTCCTTGGTTGGGTAGTCTGACAGTTAGTGGAATCTTGATCTTCAGCCATAATCAAGTGTCGGCGCAAGTTACCCCAGACAATACTTTGGGTGATGAAAGTTCGGTAGTTAATACTAGAGATGCCAACAGTGAGAGCATAGATGGTGGTGCGGTACGGGGACAAAATCTCTTTCACAGTTTTCAAGAGTTTAATGTCGGTGAAGATAGAGGGGTTTATTTTACTAATCCTGATGCGATAACTAATATCTTTTCTCGTGTTACAGGTGATAATGTTTCCAATATTTTAGGAACTTTAGGGGTAGATGGTGCAGCTAATTTATATTTAATCAATCCGAATGGGATTGTCTTTGGCGAAGGTGCAAGTTTAGATGTTCAGGGTTCTTTTACCGCCACAACTGCTGATGGGATTGAGTTTGGGGAACAAGGTTTTTTTAGTGTCAGTGATCCAGAATCACCGAAGTTATTAACCATTAATCCTTCAGCTTATTTATTTAATCAAGTTGCGCCTGGGGCGATCGCTAATAGTTCTCAAGCTTCTGCTGATTTTAATCCTGATACATCTTTTGATGATGGTTTCTTTGGTTTGAGAGTACCAGATGGTCAAAATTTATTGCTACTTGGTGGTGATCTTAATTTTGATGGTGGTGGTTTAGTCGCCAGTGGTGGTCGAATTGATCTTGGGGCGATCGCAGGAGAAGGCGTTGTCGGGTTAAATGCCAATGGTAGTTTAAATATTCCAGATAGTCTTTCTAGAGGAGATGTTTCGTTAACTAATGGTGCTGGATTTTTAGTTGCTGGAGATGGCGGTGGAGATATTGCGATCGCCGCCACAGATATTAGGATTGACTCAGCAAGTAATATTACTGCTGGTATTTATAG
>JBJOPG010000219.1:0-7667 GCA_046050865.1 Cyanobacteriota bacterium | reverse complement strand
ATTTAAATTTAGCGAGATTTAACTTCTAGAGCAAATAGGTGCCGATCGCAGCGTACATTAAGATTAGACCTCGATTTAAACCAGAGATAGCAATGCTCAATGAAAATAGCGCTAAAAATTCTTTACTATCCGATGCTAGTAAAAGATTAGAAAAAGCCTTAAAACACGTCAAGATTTCCGAAGATGCGATCGCTCGTCTCCAGCATCCTAAGACTAGCCTGAGTGTTTCTATTCCTGTCAGGATGGATGATGGTAGTTTAAAAGTATTTGCTGGTTATCGGGTGCGTTACGACGACACTAGGGGCGCGGGGAAAGGCGGAGTGCGTTATCATCCTGGGGTCAGTTTGGATGAGGTACAGTCTTTAGCTTTCTGGATGACCTTTAAATGTGCCTTATTAGATTTACCCTTTGGTGGTGCGAAGGGTGGTATCACCGTCAATCCGAAAGAATTATCCAAAGCTGAGTTAGAAAGATTGAGTCGGGGTTATATTGATGCGATCGCCGATGCGATCGGCATAGATGTGGATATTCTGGCTCCCGATGTTTATACCAATGCCGTAATTATGGGTTGGATGATGGATCAATACAGCACCATCAAACGTACGTTGTGTCGCGGCGTAGTTACAGGAAAACCTCTAACTCTTGGAGGTAGTAAAGGTAGAGATACCGCCACAGCGATGGGAGCTTTTACGGTAATTCAAGCTATGCTATCCAAGTTTGCCTTGCTCCCTGGTGATACGACTGTAGCAATCCAAGGTTTTGGTAATGCAGGTGCAACCTTAGCGGGTTTACTGGCGGAGGTGGGGTATAAAATAGTTGCGGTCAGTGACTCTAAGGGGGGAATTTACGCCCCCCAAGGTTTAGATATTACTAGCGTTACTGAGCATAAAAATCAAAGCCGCGAGATGAAGGCGGTCTATTGCCACGATACGGTATGCAGCATCGTTGAGCATCAGGTGATTTCCAATCAAGAATTGTTGGCTTTAGATGTAGATGTGCTGATTCCTGCTGCCCTAGAAAATCAAATAACCCAAGCAAACGCTCAGGATATTAAAGCCAAGTATATCTTTGAGGTAGCAAATGGCCCGATTACTTCTGATGCGGATCAAATACTAGCCCAACAGGGAACTTATGTTTTCCCCGATATTTTAGTTAATGCGGGGGGAGTTACCGTGAGTTACTTTGAATGGGTACAAAACCGCCATGGTTGGTATTGGACATTATCTGAGGTGAATCAACGTCTTCAAGAGAAAATGCAAACAGAAGCGGAACAAGTCTGGCAGGTTAGTCAAGATTTAAAAATTGATTTACGCACCGCTGCCTATGTGCAAGCTCTCAAAAGATTAGGGGAAGCTTTAGATGCCAAGGGAAACAGAAATTATTTTGTCACTCCTTCTCTTTGACAAAAGCTATCAGCTTTTGGAATTAAAGGTAATTGCGATCATTTACGTGTCGATATTATCTACCCTTGTCAGAAAATTTATGTGGCAGAACAGGCTTGGTCAGAAACAACTTATGAACTGAATAAAAGAATCGAGAAAATGATCGAGAAAAGTGTATTTTCGCCCTCTGTAGGACAGAGTTTATTCAGAAATGCGATCGCCTATTTTGTAGATTGAGCAAATAAAGCTAATTTTGCTCGATATTATTAATTTTATTTAAAGCCATTTGCTGGTCAAATAAGATTTGCTGTTGAGGAACAGGAATCGGAATACCTGCGCGATCAAAGGCAATTTTGACTCGACGGCGAAATTCTCGGGCGACATCCCATTGCTGTAGGGGTTCAGTTTTAATCAAGACGCGAATTAAAATCCCGCGATCGCTAAATTGTTCAATGCCCAAAATGTCAGGGAATTCCCAGATGCGATCGCACCATTGACAATCTGCCGTTATCTCCTGGGCTACTTGTTGGATTACGTCCAAAGCGCTATCAATGTCGGTTTGATAAGCTACGGGAATATTAATATCGGCTCTAGACCACTGACTAGAATGATTGCACACAATATCAACGATACTATTGGGGATGGTAATCAAGCGCCCTTGGGCATCTCTTAACTGAGTAATACGGAGATTGATATTTTCTACCATGCCCCCCACCTCGCCAATATCCACTACGTCCCCGACTGCATAGCGATCATCCCAAATAATGATAAAACCGTTGATCACATCTTTGATCAGGTTTTGGGAAGCTAAGGATAAACCCAAACCAAAAATACCTGCCCCAGTTAGCAATGGTGCGAGATTAACCCCATTGACCCAAAAAGCCGCCAGAATGCCGATGCATACCCAAATAACAGTTATGGCGCTACGCAAAATCCTGGTAGTGGTATTAATGCGCAACTTCCCTCGCTGATTAACTTTGAGATCCCGAGACTGAGTATCGATCGCTGCTGCACTGAGTTTGGCAATCAGAAAATAAGTCAAACGAATCAAAAAATAAACGACGAAAATTACGATACTGATGCGCAAGGGAATTTTGAAACCCACCGTCAGCAAAAACGGTACGATCCGCGTCTGGGGATAAAGATTGAAAATCCCTAAAATTCCCCCACACCACAATAAAACCTGAACTAATTGCAGCAGTCGAAATTTAATCTCGGTTAAATTCCATTTTTGACGCTGAACTAACTGATCGGTGATGGATAGATTTTTCAATTTTGCCGTAGGAGCAAGTTTTCTGGTTGACCGACGTAAGATTCTAACTCGACGATTGAGAGGAGTATTACTCAGCCCCATGACCAGCACAATAGAGAGTCCAATCACGATCTGCTGTCGTAAATATTGTGGCGATCGCTCTTTGATCGCTGTCTTTAAACCCCCCTCAATGGCAAATTTGAGTTGCCTTGCTCTTACGGGTACATCCACATCATTTGCTTCGGCATCAACGTTAGTCACAGTGAATAGACGCTCCGAGCTTTCCGCAGCACATTTACCATCAAGGCTACCATCAGGGCAAGTCTGGTCTTGAGGTAGAGGAGATGTATTCCCGAAAGTCAGATATAAGTCTTGCAGATTGCCGTTTGGTTTAACGATCACCTTGGCTTGGCGTTCACGATGGGCTAAATAGTTTGCCGTCACCTCGCCAAAACGCTCTTGAATTTCGCCAATTCTGTCAGATAACAATTCTGGACTAGTGGCAGAAAGTTTAAATAAACAGCGTCCGTCTAAACGAATACAGGCAGAGTTAAGAGACTCGTTCTGTACCTGATTGAGTAAACGTGATAAAGGAGAATAGATCGCAATGTCTTGTCCCAGGGGTAACGATGCGGCAGTAACAGGCAAAACCCAAGCGATAGCTCCGCTAATTAGAATCAAAATGATGAAGAGCTTTTTCCTGAACATAGGTATGACTGACAGAGTTTTGGTGACCAGTTGACGAAATAAATTTGGGCGGCAATTGACGAAATCCACTGTTCATCATAGTTGTGGAAAGTTAAATTCTTTGGGAGAAATTTCAGGAGAAATTTGAGAAGCATCTTTCTCGGTCTTAATCTTGCTCTTTGGTACTATATCTATAATCTATATATTTATGAACAATATCGAGTCCCTTTGGTTAAACAATAATCTGAACAATCTTGCTATTCCCTTAGGGGCTGTCTTTGCCTATCTAGGGATACTGGTATTAGTGGCGGAGATATTTAACCGTTTTATTACCGATGACCCGGAACTAACCCGCAAAATAGTTCATATTGGCAGCGGCAATGTCATTTTGCTGGCTTGGTGGTTTAATATTTCTCGGACAGTGATTGTCAGTGCGGCAATTATCGCTGGGGCGATCGCCATTTTGTCTTATCTCGTACCAATTCTGCCCAGCATTGAAAGTGTCGGTCGTAAGAGCTTTGGCACATTGTTCTATGCCATCAGTATGGGCGTCCTCGCTACCTGTTTCTGGCTCAACACTCCTCAATATGCGGTAATCGGCATCTTAGTTATGGCATGGGGCGACGGCATGGCAGCAATCGTTGGACAACGCTGGGGGCGACATAAGTATCATGTCGGCGAGGGAACTAAAAGTTGGGAAGGTTCCTGCGCCATGGCGGGGGCAGCCTTATTCGTTACAGGGGCAATTCTCTTGGCAGTGGAAGGAAATTGCTGGCAAACATGGACAATTGCGGTAGTGGTTGCCTTAGTCGCCACAGTTGCCGAAGCTTTCTCTAAGCTAGGAATTGACAATCTTACCGTACCTTTAACTAGTGGATTCCTGTGTTTTTTAGGTGTTCAGGTACTATTATTAAGTTAAATATTACCGAAACAAATCTTAAAACTAACTAGACCCATCTTGAACATGACAGAACCTGCCTCTGAACAAACTGAAAAAATACAACCTGAAAAAATCGAGAGGAAAATCACAGAAATTACAGAAATCTCTGAGACAACTGAAGCAGCCCCTGAAGGGGCGACTCTGCCGCCTAAGCCACAAGACAGTTATGTTAAATTGGCAATGAGAAATATGGTACGTAAAGGAAGACAGTCTTTATGGCACTTTTTCTTAACTACGGTAGGTTTAGTCGGTCTTTTGGTCGGATTGGCTTATTTAACTAAACCATAAGGATTTATGAATGTAGCTGTTGGACAATCTATAAATAGCGATATTTATGTAGAGTATGACTATCAAGACAACCTTCTATCGACTGAAACTCTCCATCAAGTTAATGCTGTTGATTGGATAAGTTGGTTTCAAACCTGGCTGGACTTTTTGAGTCAAACCACTGAGCTACCTCAAGATTGCGAACTGAGTTTAAAATTGACTGGCGATCGCCAAATTCAACAATATAACTATCAGTACCGTGATCTAGAGCAGCCCACAGATGTTCTAGCTTTTGCCGCTACCGAGTCAGAAATAATCCTTCCTTCTAAGTTAGCAGAACCTCTCTATTTAGGCGATATAATAATTTCTTTAGATACCGCCATGAGGCAAGCTCAAGAGCAAAAACACTCTTTAATTGTGGAATTAGCTTGGTTATCCAGCCACGGATTATTACACCTCCTCGGTTGGGATCACCCTGATGAAGAGAGTTTGCAACAAATGTTAGGGAGGCAGCAGGAATTAATCAACTCCTTAAATACTTTGATTAGCGATGATTAACTAGTGGAGAATTGTCTAAACTGAACATTTCAATTCATAACCGTTGAGTTATTATTACGTTATAAACTAAGTACATATACGCAATAAGTTAAGCACATATACTGAATAAGCTAAATACACATACGGATTACAATTTAATCTATCTCTATAATTAAACCGAGCAAAAGAGCTAATCCCACGCAGTTTTTATTAAAAATAAAATATGAAATCTTCTACCATTGCTCCTACTCAAAAACCATCTAAATCCAACCAGAAAATAATCCGTGATCTAGCTTGGCAGGTAGCCCCCAACTTATTTTTAAGTTTTAAATATGCTTGGGCGGGAGTGACCTATGCTTTCGCTACCCAGAGAAATTTTCGGATTCATACTTTTGTCGGCATCTTTGCGGTCAGCATGGGTGCTTTTTTAAGGATTGAACCAGTAGAAATGGCAATTATCGCCATGACCTGCGCCGTTGTCATGGTTTTAGAATTGATTAATACTGCCATTGAAGCAGTGGTGGATTTAACCGTTAAGCAGAGCTACCACGAATTAGCTAAGATAGCCAAGGACTGTGCGGCTGGAGCAGTACTGGTTAGTGCGATCGCGGCGGTAATTGTGGCAGCTTGTATCTTGCTACCTCCACTATTTCAGCGTATTATGCTGATGATGTAGTGGAGAGTTAACTTGGGGGAGATTACTTGATTATAGTTATTGATAACTACGATAGCTTTACCTATAATTTGGTGCAGTATTTGGGAGAATTAGCTCAGGAATTGCCCGTAGCGTCAGATATTCGCGTTTATCGTAATGATGCGATCAATATCGCCACCATTAATCAATTGAAGCCAGATGGGATCTTGATTTCTCCAGGGCCAGGTCGTCCCGAAGATGCGGGAATTTCTCTACAGTTAATTGCCGACCTTGGTGCAAGAATTCCGATTCTGGGGGTTTGCTTAGGTCATCAAAGTATTGGTCAAGTTTTTGGTGGGAAAATTATTTCTGCCCCCGTGTTGATGCATGGGAAAACTTCTCCTATCTATCATGAAGGTCTTGGTGTATTTGCCGGTTTAGATTCCCCCTTCACCGCCACTAGGTATCATAGTTTAGTGATTGATCCTGAGACGATACCGAAAACCTTAGAAGTCACTGCCTGGGTAGAAGATGGCACCATTATGGGAGTACGTCATCGCGACTATCATCATCTCCAGGGGGTGCAGTTTCACCCTGAAAGCATATTGACTCAGCAGGGAAAATCATTATTACGTAATTTCTTACAGTCTTTAGGTCAAGTAGCAATATGAAACGGCGACAGTTAATCCGCTATGGTGGCATCAGTATGGCAACGGCGATCGCCACAGGAGTCTTATCTCGCCCTCCCGTTATGGCTCAAGATGCGGGTTCAGATGGGGTGACGATCCAATATCTCGGGCATACTTGTTTTCTCTTTACTGGCAATGGTTTAAAGGTCTTAGTCAACCCCTACCAATCGGTCGGTTGTACTGCAGGTTATAACCTTCCAGACTTGCAGCCCGATGTCGTCTTGGTGAGCAGTTTTTTGCTAGATGAGGGGGCGATCGACGACCTTAAAGGCAGTCCAGAAATCATCACTCAACGAGGGGTGCATAGTTTTGGAGATCTACAATTCCAAGGAATTCCCATCGCTCACGATCGCGAAGGGGGTAAAAGATTTGGCAACAATATTGCCTGGCGTTGGACTCAAGGAGGAGTCAAGATCCTACATTTAGGAGGTGCAGCGGGCACTTTGGAAACCGAAGATAAAATCATCTTGAGTGGTGCGGATATCCTGCTGATTCCCGTAGGTGGCGGCACCAAAGCCTATAACGCCCAAGAAGCGAGAAAAGTGGTGAAAATTCTCAATCCACGGATGGCAATTCCCACCCACTATCGCACTACGGCAGCTAGCAAAACAGATTGTGATTTAGCACCCGTTGATGAGTTTTTAACCCTAGCAGCAGATTTAACCGTGGCTCAAGTGGGAAGCGATCGCTTTAAGGTCAAAAAATCTTACTTAAAAGACGATCAAACTTTAGTAAGAGTCTTAGATTATAGCTCTTGAGTTTGTGAATTTCCCTCAAGCAATTATTATTCCTTATCCGTGCCAAGACTCACTAAAAAGACTTAAGAATGAGTTTTTTTAATTTTTTCCAGCTTTGGGTTCCACCGCCTGATTAAGCTGCCAGGCGATCGCATTTAAAACCAAACTGCCGTTTCCTGAACAAGACTCTTGAAACTCTTCTTGCTCTGCCACAATGGAACCAAGTCTCTCAATAGTTTTGCCGTATTTTTTATCTTTGGCGAGTTCCTTTTCTTCTGTAGTTAGGGGACGCGATCGCTCTAGGACAACTTTAATAATGGGTATATACTGCTCTGCTTGTTCTGATGCCTCTTGAACCTCTAGTTGTAGCTTGGTTAATTGAATAATTTCTTGCGCACCCTGGACGATGGGTAACAATTTCTGACTATCTGACACGGTTTTGCTAGATTTTACTTGAGGACTATCGTTCGGTACATAGAAAATATGGTCTGGAGTCAAACCATCGGGAAAACTATTCGTGTCGATTTCCTCTTTCTCCCACA
>JBJOPG010000218.1:0-7681 GCA_046050865.1 Cyanobacteriota bacterium | reverse complement strand
TATCAGCAAAAATGGTCTTTCTTTTATGATCTGAAGCTGATTCTCCAAACTGTCGCTGTGGTTTTAGCGCGGAAAGGAGCCTGTTGAATTTGGAATCTGGAACGAACTATGATAAGACTTCCAGGTTTTACTCAGCAACTGGCAAATCAACTGGCAAATAACTTATGAATCTACCAACTTGGATTACCCTATCCCGTCTTTTAGGTCTTCCTTTTATTCTTTACCTACTTAACTACCCCACAACAGACAATCGTTGGCTCTGTGTGGGGATTTTTGTGATTGCCGCAGGGACAGACTGGGTAGATGGTTATTTAGCTCGTAAACTCAATCAAGTGACAGAACTTGGTAAATTTCTCGACCCCCTAGTGGATAAACTGTTGGTCTTAGGTACTTTCTTGGCATTGATTGAACTGCAATTAGTACCTGCTTGGGGGGTATTCCTTATTTTGGCTCGGGAGTTAGCGATCGCCGGATGGCGAGTCAACCCGAAACTAACAGGTAACAGCAGCATTTCCGGGGCAAATATCTGGGGAAAACTCAAAACCGTCAGCCAAATTGTGGCGATCGCTTTTTTAATTGCCCCCCTGCCTTTTGAGTGGCAAAGGTTAACCAATATTTTATTTTGGTTAGCAGTAGCCTTAAGTCTCGTTTCTGGCTGGATTTATATTTTGCCTAATATTTCATCGTCCACCGAAAAATCGATCGCCGATTGATCTCTGCCTGAAGCTAGATAATCATGGTGAAAAGAATCTTGTAAACCAGATACCAGATCGTACTGTGGCTGCCAATCCAAATCTTTGGTTGCCTGGTGAATATCAGTAAAAAAATGCTGTTGACGCATTGGGAAAGCCTTCCGCTTACCAAAATCAAACTGAGTAGGATCGTAATGAACTAGTTTAATTTCTTCTGGCGATTTCCCCGCCGCTTCCCCACAGGCATGTGCTAGTCCGTCAAAAGTTGAGTAGTGATCTCCTGAGATATTATAGATTTTATTGATTGCCGTTTCGTTGCCCAAAATCTGCGCCATGGCGATCGCCAAATCTTGAACATGACCAAACTGAGTCATATATTTACCGTTGCCAGGGATGGGTATCGGGCGATCGCGGACAAGACGGTCAAAGAACCAAGCTTCCAAATCGTTATAGTTTTGGGGTCCATAGATATAACAAGGACGGATGGATGTCCAAGGAATCCCTGATTCAGCGAGATAGGTTTCGGTATGATGTTTCCCCTTGTGACGACTTTCTGGGTCTACAGGATCACCTTCTCGGTGAGGCATGTGCTCCGTCGGCAAATATACCCCCGCTGAACTTACATAGATAAAATGTTTTAGCCGATCATTAAAGATTTCCACTAGAGGTTGAGTGTCGCTTAACTCTCGACCATTGTTATCAAAGATGGCATCAAAGTTTTCTCCTGATAGTTTGTCTTCCAGTTGCTGGGGATCTTGGCGATCGCCGTGAATCTGTTGCACTCCTGGCAGAGGAGTAGCATGATTACCTCGATTAAACAAGACTACCTCGTGTCCCTGTTCAATCAAAACTTTTGTCAGGTAAACTCCAATAAAACGAGTCCCCCCCATGATTAAAATACGCATGACCTACCTCTTATTAGCTTGATTAGCACTATCAATACATCCTAAAACTTTGCCGACCATTATTGGTTATCGATGATAATTCTCATGGAGTGACATCAAAAATAAAAAAAAGACTGGTTTTAGGTTTTAAAGGCTAGAGGTTAGAAACTTATAAGATATAAAGCCAAGATATTGTACGATGTAAACCTTTAATAAAGTAGCAAGATGCATCTTGACTTTTCTAAGTTAATTTTGCTTTATTAAATAAAACTATTGAATTAAAAGCCCGAAAAGTACCAAAAATATCATCCCTAGACATGAGTAATAAGTAAATAGTGGAACTCCATACCAATTTAATTCTTCATAACAGAGAATCGATCAATCAATTTTATGACTATTAGCTTTTAGTTCTTAATTATAGATAATTAACTATGAAATATTATCAGGTCAACAGCGATTTGCCATATTTAAACTTGGGTTGTGGATATCGTTTTGATTCTCAGTGGACTAATGTTAATTTTCAGACCACAGGGAAAGGAGTGATGACCTACGATTTAGCAAAAGGAATTCCTTTTGCCGATAATACTTTTGAATTGGTATATCATTCCCATGTTCTAGAGCATTTTTCTCAACCAGCCGCCAAGTCTTTTATGCAAGAGTGCTGTCGAGTATTGCGTCCAGGGGGAATTTTAAGAGCTGTGGTGCCAGACTTAGAACAAATTACCAAGCTATATTTAACATCTCTGGCAGGAGCCTATGAATCAGCAGAATGGGCAGCTAAATACGAATGGATTACCTTAGAGCTGCTAGATCAAATGGTGAGGAATAGACGTGGCGGGGAAATGGCGACATATCTTGCTCAAGGGGCAATTCGGAGTCAAGAATTTGTGATGGAGCGTTTTGGAGCAGAAGCTATTAATTTTCAACAACCACTCCAAAGCGATTTTCCTCGTAAACTGTTAGGCAAGCAAATTAAAGAGTTGCGGGGAATAGTGTCTCAGTTACTGCCCAAAGGTCTTCTACCCAAACCCTTAGAGCGATTGTACACTGCCCTCAAAATTGGCTACTATCGTCAAAATGGAGAAGTTCATCAATGGATGTATGATCGCTATTCATTATCAATCTTGCTTAAAAATTGCGGTCTAGAGCAAGTGGTGCAGCGAACTGCCAAGGACAGCTATGTTGATAACTGGGCTAGCTTTAATTTAGATACTGAAGCCGATGGCACAACTTACAAACCAGATTCTTTATTTATGGAAGCAGTGAAGCCTTTGACTCTCGATACAGTTCATCGTAGTTTGTAGGTGTAAATTGAAGACTTTATCTCTTAGTACTTTTGATAATCAAGGAGGAGCTGCTCGTGCCACCTACCGATTGCATCAAGGCTTAAAACAGATCGATGTGGAATCGTGGATATTATGTCAATCAAAATTTAGTCAAGATCCTAAAGTTATTGGAGCGAAGACTTCTTCTGGCATTGAACAGATCAAAACAGGATTTAGATTGACCCTGGATCAACTGCCACTAAAACGCTATGGTCATAAAAGCAAACAGCTTTTTTCCCCTCACTGGCTACTCTCTACGGTCCATCAACAGGTAGCACAATTAAACCCTGACATTATTAATTTGCATTGGATTAGCGCGGGCTATCTGCAAATTGAAACCTTGGCTAAGTTTTCCCAGCCTTTGGTTTGGACACTCCATGATATGTGGTCTTTCACCGGAGGATGTCACTATAATCAATCCTGTAATAAGTTCACTGCTAACTGTGGAGCTTGTCCGTTGTTGGACAGCACCAAAGAAGGGGATTTATCCCGTAAAATTTGGCAACGTAAACAAAAAGCTTGGGGAGACTTGGATTTGACGATCGTTACTCCTAGTCAATGGCTGGGAGATAGCGCTAAAGCTAGTTCTTTATTTGGCGATCGCCGAGTTGAAGTGATTCCCTATGGTTTAGACACTGAGATCTATCGACCAATAGAGCAAAAAACCGCCAGGGAGTTATTAAAGCTACCCCAAGATAAACAACTGGTGTTATTTTTGTCCCTGAATGCGACGAGTGACCAACGCAAAGGATTTCATTTATTACAGCCAGCTTTGCAGCAACTGAGTCAATCAGGTAGGCAAGATCAGCTAGAACTGATGGTAGTGGGGGCATCAGTCCCAGAAAATCCCCCAGAATTAGGATTTAAAGCTCATTACTTAGGAGTCTTGGGGGATGACTTGACCCTTGCTCTTGCCTACTCCGCCGCCGATGTTTTTGTCGCCCCGTCCCTCCAGGACAATTTACCCAATACGGTTCTAGAAGCGATCGCCTGTGGTACCCCCTGTGTGGCCTTTGATATTGGTGGCATGCCTGACATGATTGACCATCAGCAAAATGGCTATTTAGCTAAACCCTTTGTCATTGAAGATCTGACTGAAGGAATTCGCTGGGTATTGGCAGATTCCACCAGATTAAAGACTTTAGGGCAGAATGCCCGCGCCAAAGCCGAACAAGAGTTTGCTCTGAAAATTCAAGCTCGTCGTTATCAGAAACTATATCAAGAAATATTAGATCAAGAAATAATATAACTTTATAAATATAATTATGGTCGGACTACAATCACTCTCTATTCACCGTCGTCTAGTCGAAAGATTTGAGATCGTAGTTACGGTTTTTTGGCTATTGTACTTTCTGGATGTCAACATTCCTCCCCCAATTCCTGGAGGAATTATCAATGCCCTGAGCTATCCTTTTGTAGCTCTGTTGGTGGCTCTCCATTGGAAAGAGGTTGCCTATGTAGCGACAAGAAATATAACTCTGTTGATCTTCCTTTTTTTTGCAATATTTTCCCTAGTTTGGTCTGAGGATCTTGCCAGTACCTTTGATATTAATCGGGGACTAATACGGACTTTTGTCTTTGCAGCATACTTTACGGCTCGCTATAACCTCAAAGAGCAGATGAAAATTATGGCATGGGTGATTGGAATTGCTGCCATTCTTAGCTTGGTAGCGTGCTTGGGGATACCGAGCTATGGTGTCAAGGAAGACGGGTGGCAAGGAATTTTTCCCTACAAAAACTACATGGGACGAGGGATGGTTCTAGGCGGAATTTTACTGTTGACTCTGGCTTTAGAGAATGCCCGCAACTGGTGGTATTGGGTTGGCTTTATCTTAACTTTCTTTTTGGCGATCGTTTCTCAAAGTTCAACGAGTGTATTATTATTACTGATCCTAGTAATACAAATGCCTCTGTATTTCCTGATTAAACAGCAATATCGAGTGAGAGTAATCCTCCTCAGTCTCCTGGTTGTTGTACTTGGTGTTGGAGTGATGCTGATTGTGGCTCAGCAAGAAACAATCCTAGTAGACATTTTAGGCGAAGGAACCAACTTTAATGGTCGTACTCCCATTTGGTCAATCGTAATTGATACTGTATCTCAGGAGCGACCCTGGTTGGGTTATGGCTATGGTGGTTTTTGGACTTCCGATGCGGGAGCCCATGTAATTGCTAATACCTGGGCATCTGACCAGGGAATTGTCGAGAATTTTAATGCTCACAATGTTTATATTGAGATGTTTGCCGATTTGGGCTTAGTCGGGTTAATACTCTATGGACTTGTGTTGGTTAATGTCGCCATTAAAGGCATGATCTTGCTACTGGCAAGCAAAAAAATTGAGTTTTTTTGGCTATATCAATTCCTGATGTTTATCACTTTGGCAAGTTTAGCCGATGTTGGTCTGGGGTTCAGCGCCACCAATACCTATGGTATTCTTTCTATCGCTGCCTGTTTGTCCATTTCTCTAGAATATCAACGGTTGCAGAAAAAACAATTGCCGCAATTGCCTAGATGAGTTTCTACAAATCAACCTAAATCATCATGTCAGCAGTAACTAATTATTGAGGAGAAATATAGATTAGATGTCCCTGCCCTTAGCTTTTATAATTTGTACCGAACCTGGTCGCTTAGAAAAACAGTCACAAATTCTCGCGGCAAGTATCCGTAAGTTTGGCGGCGAGCTAAAAGACACCCCTATTTATAGCTTTCACCCTCGTCAAGGTGCCCCTGTCGCCAACGAAACATTAGAGCAATTTGCTACTTTAGGAGTAAAACACCAGCAAGTCGTTTTGAATGACAAGTATCCCGACTATTATCTGGCTAATAAACCTTATGTCTGCGCCTATGCTGAAGAAACCATTGATGCTGAAATTTTGGTGTTTTTAGATAGCGATAAATGTTTTTTTGCCGAACCAACAGAGTTTTTACTTCCTCAAGAGTACAACATTGGTCTACGGGTTGAATATGGCAGAGGTATTGGCTCAATCGGCAGCCAAGATATTCAAGATGAATATTGGCAAGAGCTTTATCGCCTGGTGGGGGTTAAACAGGAAAGATTTGTCTGTACACCGATTGGCAACAAAAAAATTCGAGCCTACTGGAACTCGGGAATGGTGGCAGTACGCAAAAGTGCAGGAATTTTTACTGCTTGGAAGCATAATTTTGAAAAGGTAATGCTAGGGGGAATTGTTCCCAAGCAAGGAAACTACATGATTGAACAATCTACCCTCTCGGCAACGGTGTGTGCCCTCGAAGCAGAAGTGTTCCCTTTCTCTGACCCCTATAGTTATCCTCTACCACTGCACAATCGTTTATCTCGCGAATTTCAGTTAACTAGTTTTGATCAACTTGTATCGATTCACTATTTTGGCATGTTTTATTATCGTACTTGGCAAAAAGAACTGGACAAGCTCAAAAATATTGATCGCAAATCAGTCAATTATGAATGGCTGTGTCAAACAATGTCTAACTACGACCTAGACTATAAGCCCATGATCACCAAATACTATTATTTACTAAAAAAAATTGAAAACAATCTCAAACAATTTAATATCAAGCTAAATATTTCAGAACTGATTAAGCCAAAAAATAGCTGAATTAGATGTTTTATTAGATATTTTATCAATTACTAGTTATTCGGTGAAGTATTGGTGGTAATTAAATAATTAAGAACTTAATCTCAGAATTAGATTAACCAGACTTAATACATCACTTAACTTCACCTGAAATAATCATCTCTCGATCTTACTTAACTAGCTCCACATAAGTATTCAATCCAATCTGTTCTTCTCTGGTTTCTAAACCTGCCAAGACAGGATAATTGGATACTCCATATTCGACAAAGTTAACTTCCCTAAATCCAAGATGTTTTGCGACAGTAGTTAATTCTTCCCGAGAGTAAAAATGCAGATGCCCCCAAGCTGTGTATGCTTCTTCTTTTGCGACTACCACTGTTTCGTAGTCAGCAGTAGGGTAATGTTTTTGTAATACGCCTTCTAAACCAGGAAAGGCTAAACGTAGCACTCCTCCTGTTTTAAAGGTACGGAAGCACTCACTCAGAAAAATAATTGAATCTACCTGTTGCAGATGTTCAATAAAATCTTCAGCAAAACCAAATTCAAAGTGATTATCGGGAAAAGGATGCTTAGCAGTGAGATCTACTGAATAGTAAATTGTATTATCTGGCAGAATAAATGAATTCTTACGATGAAAATCAACATTTAACCAATTTGGCAGATATTTACCGCCACAGGCATAGTTGATTTGCTTAATTCCTTGATTATCAACTGGCTTGATTTTTTGAGTTTTTCCAATGAATTTTTGGCTATTAAAACTGCTATAGTTTTGACCAAATTCATAATCTTTAATTAAGGGAAGTTTGTCCAATAACTTAAATAAAAGGAACGAGCGAGTTTTAATCATATTTCTAACTATTGCTGTGCAATTTATGGATCTTAAAATTCTAATTAGTATACTACTATTAACTGAGTTATGTAACCGCCACTCAATTGAGTGATAAATTAACTAAATCTGGTTAAATTCTCGATATTCTGTCGATCGCTGATTAGTAACTAGATTATTTAAAATGTAATCTAAACCATAGTTTTATAGATCTCAAATAGATCTCAATATTTGAGACCAGTAATTTTAAGCCCCTCTGTCGGCCAATAACCATGAGCAATATTTTTGATTCCATCAACGAACCCCGAATAGCAGTGATTATGACTTGCCACAATCGTCATGATATAACCATTTCCTGTCTGCAATTGCTCAAACAACAAC
>JBJOPG010000217.1:0-7727 GCA_046050865.1 Cyanobacteriota bacterium | reverse complement strand
TGAGTAGCTGCTACAAGACTGACAAAAGAAAGCAACCCCAAACTAGGAGGACAGTCAATCAAGATAAAGTCATATTCTGAGAGCAGAGGTTCGAGGGCTTCTTTTAGACGAAAATCTCGCAGAGGCGCGTTAACCAATTGCATCTCAGCACCAGAAAGAAGTCTGTTGGCAGGGGCTAAGTCCATATCATGAATTGCTTCATGAATGGGCAAGGGAAGTTCCTCTACTATGGCATCAGCCACGGTAGAGTCTAATTCTTTAGGAATCAAACCCATAAATTTGGTTAAAGAGGCTTGAGGGTCCATGTCAACCAACAACACCCGATGTTGAAACTGTGCTAATTGATAACCCAGATTCATAGTTAAGGTACTTTTGGCGACCCCTCCAGCCTGATTGAACAAAGCGATAATTCGACAGGGATTAGAGTTAGTAGACACGGGTTAAATAGTTCTAGATGAATAGCAATCGTAGCAAAAAATTTTAATTCCTTAATTTTTTCGCTCTCTTAATTTTGGTTAAGATCAATTATTGTCTATCTCAAAAATAATGAAACATCTAGATTGTTTCTTTCATCTTTTGTACTATGAAAATTGTCACGATTTTCATAGCTGATTTTTTTGATGGCGTTCTAAAAGCGATCTCAGTAAACGAGGGGAGGCACGAAATGTAGTTTGTTGTAGGCGTTCAAGTACCGTAGGTAAGTCAATTAGTTGTCGTGTAGCTGAATAATCTAAAATTCCTAACAATCCAGTTAAATTTAATCCTCGCTCTCTTGCTATTTGCCGTGCAGCCTTTTCATCTAAGATAATTAAATTTGCTTTTAATTCTTCTGCCAACAAAATTGCTTCTCGCTCGCCAGAATGCAAACGCTCTAAGATAATATCGGCAGTTAATGTCACCGAATAAATTTTCAGACATTGGGGGAGTTGAGTCATCCATTCTTGTAATTATACTGGTGCTTTCTCCGCTTTTAATTCTTCATAGACAGCTTGAGGAATTGCGATCTCACCAAATAGATGGGGTAATAGCTCAACTTGTTCGATGAGTATCAAATAGCACAGCACAGATGTATCTGCTACAACAATCATTCAGACAAAAGGTTATTCAGAGTTTGCCTATCTTGTTCTAAATCTGACTCCGTATAATTTAAGTAAGCTTGCGACTTTTTGAAAAACTCTTCAACTTCCCAAAGAGAAGATAGATTAAGTAAACTTTGAACTTGTGCTGAGGTAAGAGAGCCAGTCCGGTAGGCTTCTACAGCTAAAGCTTCCTTAGCTCGTTGAGATACATTTCCCCACTCGGCTGTTAATTGTTGTCCTATTGCTTCAGGAATATCTATTGTTATTTGCATTTGTTTTTTGACAAGATTATGACGGACGCAGTATGGCATTATTATTATTTTAACTTGACGTAAGCGACAAGTCTTTTGTCGCATATATTCCTTATGTCTTAGCTTGTGGATGATTTAGTAATCTAGGGCAACTCAGGAATTGCAGAATTATCAAGCCCTTTCATCTTCGCCTGAAGATGATATTTCTTTAAAGTCGAACCCTTACATTTAATTCCCTGCTCGCTAAACACAGAAGCCACCTCATCATAGCTATAGCCCATCACCAAAGCTGCATCAATTCTTATTGACTGCCGTTCGATTACCGAGCGCAAAAATCCCGGCTTTTTGGTCTTGGGCTGAAGCTTCTTTAACTTTTTCTGTATGGCTAATTCAATTGGAGAAATATTTGTATCCATCTGTCTTTTTCAACTCAGCTCCGTTCCATCATATCTTTAAATAGCAGTTTACTTATAACTAAGAAAAGTCTATTATTTACCGCTCCAAGCGGTAGGGTAGCATAACCATTTTGCATCTCATAAAATCTTTGCCATATGTATCACACACTATGTACCTATTTAGGATACGATCAATTAAACGAAATCTCTAAATAATAAATCTTATGTAAATGGTAGCCAGTGTTGGTAGGTGTTATACAAATCCTCAAGACTACGCCCAAGAAAATTACTATACAAAGGGCGAGAGTTTTACCAACTCTGAATGGCTGGGACTCGCTGCCAAGACTCAAGGACTAAGCGGTCAAATTAAAGAGCAAGATTTTCACAACGCCTACTCTTCATTAGACCCCAAGGGAATTCCTCTACGAAAACAACAACAATATGGAAAATCGAGCCGTCGCTACAATCGTCCAGGTACAGATGTCACCATATCTGCACCTAAAAGTGTGAGTGTTGCTGCCCTAGTTTATGAAAACCAAGACGTATTAGCAGCACATAAAGCTGCGGTGAGTGCCACGATGAAATATGCCGAAAACAACTGCATCTTTTATCAAACAAAACAGCGCGGTCAAAAACTTTTATTACCCAGTCAAACAGCCCAGATAGCCGTCTTTCACCACGACGACAACCGCAACAAAGACCCACAGCTTCACAGTCATTGTGTCATTCTCAATCAGACAGTTTGCCCCGATGGAAAATGGCGAGCCGTTGCTAATAAAGAACTCTACAAACAACAGAAAACTATTGGTGCTTACTATGACCACGAACTTGCCCGCCAACTACAGCAACTCGGCTATCAAGTAGAATGGACGAGCGACCATACCTTGGAATTAGCTGGAGTAGATAAAGAAAGGTTAGATGCAGTATTCTCTACTCGCAGTAATCAAATTGAAGCAGAATTATCGAGCAGGGGATTAACTCGCGCTACTGCTACCGCCGAACAAAAACAAGCAGTTTGCCTCAAGACACGCCAAGAAAAGAAGCGCTCGTCACACCCACAAGATCGTCAAAAACAGCTATTAGAGTGGCAGAGCCGAGCAAGAGAAAATGGGATTGAGCTAAAGTTACCAACTGAATATCATCGCGATTTTGTGAAGCGAACCCCGAATAATCAAAACCCCGCTCGTAGCATGAAAGAACTGATTAGTAACGCGACATTCATTCTGACAGAGCGATCTACAGCATTTTTACCCCACGAATTACTGCGGGAGTGTCTGCGCCAGAGCCAAGGAAGATACGAACCAGAAAAGATTCAAAATCAAATTGCTCTCTATCAAGAATTTATTCCGACTCGTGACGGACGATTAACCACAACAGAGACGCTTAGCCGAGAGCAGAAAATTGTCCAATTAGCGTTATCTGGTCAAGACAGCCAGGTTCCTTTATCCAGTTATGAGCAAGCCGAAGCAACCGCCCAAGCGCGCTCTCTCAACCAGGGACAATCTGCTGCTTTAAAACTGATGGTTACCAGCCGAGACACTGTTGTTTTGATTCAGGGTAATGCTGGTGTCCTAAAGGATACCGCTCCGCATACAGGGAAAACCTACACGATGAAGGCTTTTTCCCAGACGGTAGGTGATAAGCAACCCATCAGAGGACTAGCCCCTAGTGCTGCTGCTGCTAACGTGCTACAAAACGAAAGTGGTATAACTTCCCAAACCCTTGCTAGCTATCTCCTTACAAATAACCAGCAACTTCCGCAACAGGAAATAATCTTAGTAGACGAAGCAGGAATGCTATCTACTCTTCAGATGGAAAAACTACTAGAAAAAGCAGTGAGTCTTAACAATCGAGTAATTTTAGTAGGAGATACCAAGCAATTGTCAGCAGTCGAAGCTGGCGCACCTTTTAAACTACTACAAGAAGCTGGTTTATCTACTGCCATTATCGACCAAAACTTAAGACAAAGAGATCCCCAACTCAAACAAGTAGTAGACTTAATTGCCAATCACGATCAAAACGCCGATAGCATCAACCAGGCTTATCAAAAACTCAATGATCGAGGCAAAGTAAAACAAATAACCAACGATGAAGTACGCCGACAAGAGATCTCCTCTGACTATCTCAGTCGTCCGACTCAGGTAAGAAATAAAACACTAATACTAGCTGGCACAAACGAAGACAAGCGAGCGATCGCTAATATAGTGCGTCAAGGTTTAATGGTAGAAGGAACATTAGGTAATGAAAGTCTTAAAATACCAACATTAAAGCGTAAAGACATCGATCGCTTTGCCATAACTTGCGCCCATCACTATCAACGGGGAGATGTAATCAAGTTTCAAACCGACTCGGCTCGATTTAGTAAAAACTCATATTATCGAGTTACCGAAATAGATCCAGAAGCTAAGACCGTCACTTTAATCGATACATTAGGACTAACAGAAACTCTACCTTTAAACAAATACAAACAAAGAGAAATATACACCGTACAAAACCAGGAAATTCGGACTGGCGAGCGGATGCGTTTTACTAAAAATATCCGTAACTCTGACCATAAGCAACTCAACGGAGAGCGTTTTACTGTTTCAGGGATAACCCCAGATGGTCAAATAGAAATAACTAGCAAAGGTAAAACTCAGAAGATTACAGTAGCTCGGTTACTTCATAGCGATTACAGTTATGTAGATACAGTACATAGCAGTCAGGGACAGACAGCCGACTACTGTATTTACTCAGCAGCGATCGCCCTATGCGAAGCGGTATCCTTTAGGAAAAGCAAAACGATTGGTAGAGAAAGTTTTTATGTAGCAGCGAGTCGAGCCAAACAAGAATTTGTGGTTTACACGAAGAATGCTGTTGATTTGGGGGTAACTATTCAACTGAGTCGGAAAAACGAGAATGCTCATGAGCTAGTACAGTCTTCAGATTCGCCAAAAAATCAAGAGAAAAGCCAAGAGTTAGATCGACAACAGACAACCAAAACCAAATCTGAACCGACTAACCCACTAAGTCAAGTAAACGATGCAGAATTCATTCATTCACTTAATCGCCTGTCGCAATGGCAAAAAGAGAGTCCAAAAAAACCTGATGGTCATTACGGTCAAAGTAAACATCAGCAAATTGAGCGATTTAAACAAGAAAAAGCCCGACTAGGAAAGCAACTAGGATTACAAGAGCTAGAACTAGAAAAATTGGGCAAACCACGTTCTTTATTTAATCCTTTCGGGGTTGGTACTGATGTAATTGAAGATAAGCAAATAGAGATCGCTCGAACCCGTTCGGGAATTTATGATCTTGAAAGTCAACTAAGATATGTGTTGTCTGACTTCCAACGATGGCAGAAACAAGCCAGAGCTTATTTAGCTTGGGATGAAGAGAAATCAACTAAACAGATGAGGCAATTAGAGAAAGATTTCTCTATGCCACAGATTCAGCAGCGTGTAGAGCGACTAAATGATGTGTACGCTGTCTATGCTGCTGCTAGCTATATTGTGACTCAACAAGGAACTGAATCGGCGAATGGACGTTACTATCAAGGTAAATCTTATCGTATCGAGCAGCAAGATAACAAGCTGATTATTACCCATAAAAACCGTGACGTGCTAATGCTTGCAACGGATTGTCGAGCGATGGGAGGAGTTATTAAAGCTAGTCAGTTTAATTTGACTGACTCGGATAAGAACATAATTCGTGACTCTGCTCGTGATTTAAAACAGCAGATTGATCGATTACAGAAGAGTCGCCAAATTGAGAGAGAAGGTTTGAGTTATTAAGGATGATAGTTTTATCTTTTCCTCTAGTGCGACTATCCTCTAAGGGTAAATTTAATTCGAGTTTGAACACAATTTATATTTCTCCAGCGACTTTAATTACTGGTTTTTTGATTTTTTACATTCTAGTTCTAAAAGTGCCAATAGCTTTTCTTCTAGGATTATTAGATAGGGGGTCTTTAGCTTT
Source organism: Cyanobacteriota bacterium (assembly GCA_046050865.1). Lineage (GTDB taxonomy): Bacteria > Cyanobacteriota > Cyanobacteriia > Cyanobacteriales > Xenococcaceae > Waterburya. Next base: position 2,045 of record JBJOPG010000217.1, on the reverse strand, counting down.
GCCAAACCATTTAAAATCCACAGTGCTGCTTCATCCAATTTCCCTGTTTGATGCAGCAGCGTCATACGAATCCCTAGATTCTCCATCCATCGGCATTCGTCGGGAGAATATTCTAAAGACTTGAGATGCTCAGAGCGTAGTGTGTATTCACTGTCCCAAGTAGCAACTAAGCAGCTAAATTCATAAACTTCGCTTACAATACACCAGCAGCCACTTTTACCCCGCAGTTCTGGGTTCCCTTTGGCTATGATTTGGCAAACTTCTCCTACCTTTAAAGCTATCGGCGGTCGCTCTTTATCCTTGATGCGCTGCACCACATCTTTTACTATCCTTCCTGGCGGTACTTTTCCTCCTGCCTCTTCTACCGCAGTTATCCAAGCAGATGCTTGCTCCTCCCGTTCGAGTTGACTCAAAGGTTGTACTTGACCCTCTTTAGTTGGCAAAATGTGCAAAAATTTTACACATTTTTTGATGAGATTGTCGTAAATTAATGCAGCTTCAATCAATTGATAGGGACGACGGCGAGTATAATCAAAGCGATCGCGACAGTACTCTTCAAACGTAGCGTGAGTTGAGCGATACAATCTCCTATCCCTTAACTCCATTAACGCCATACCAGCTTCATAAAAAGCCCGTTCGACTTTTCTTTCTAAGTGGTAGAGATCGCCTTCCTCCTCTGTAGTGAGGGGAGCGATTGGTAATACAGTTAGTTCACCAACATTTTTAGATGCCTTTTTTTTATAACCTCGCTTTTTGTAACGCGCTATTGTCCCATTCTCCAAAGCTTTATGGCTATTTTACCGCAACCAAAATCCAATAAAAACTCTTTAATAGCTCTTGGAAACATCAATTCTCAAGAGCTATTTTTGACTTGATTATTTATGCTATAATAAGAATACTATTACTATGAGTACTAATGAAGCAAACAAACCTGTCGTTTGGTTGGGAGATTCCTTAAACGAGCTTAGAAAATTTCCCGATGAAGTGCGAGATGAAATGGGGTATGCTCTATATCTAGCACAAACAGGAGAAAAACACCCAAATTCAAAGCCGCTCAAGGGATTTAAAGGTGCTGGGGTTTTAGAAATAGTTGATAATTTTGATGGCGACACTTACCGAACCGTTTATACAGTTAAATTGGCAGGAGTAATTTACGTACTTCATGCCTTTCAGAAGAAATCGAAAAAAGGTATTGCGACCCCTCCTAAAGATATTGAGTTAATCAAGACCCGACTTAAAAAAGCCATCGAAATTGAAAAATCAAAACAATAATAAAACAATTATGAGTGAAGAAATAAAAGTACAACCTAGCAGTGGAAACGTATTTGCCGACTTAAACCTTCCCAATCCTGAAGAACGGCTAATTAAAGCTGAATTAGCCTCAAAAATTGGTCGCATCATTAACCAAAAAAATTTAACCCAAATGGAAGCAGCCGAACTATTAGGCCTCGACCAGCCCAAAGTTTCCGCTTTAACCAGAGGTAAGCTAAGTGGTTTTTCAACTACGCGCTTGCTGCGTTTTTTGAATGCGTTGGGAAATGACGTGGAAATCGTCGTCAAACCAAAACCCGAAAACCGTTCAGAGGCAAAAATTACTGTAGTAGGGAATTGAAAATGTGTAAAATTTTTGCACATTTTGTTCGCAATTGTTCAATGCCGATCAATATTGACTCAAGCATTATTGCCGTTATGTTAATCAACTCAATTATATACTCGGTGGATATTATAGCAATTTTATATCTTAATTTTTGCCGTTTTGATTGCCGTATACTATTTATTTTCGACCGCTTAAATACAGTTCTAATTATTTTACAATGTTGTGCAAATTAGTAAAGTAAGTCATCCGTACGAACTAGTTCATTTGAACGAAGATAATCCACATTAGACGTTTAGTATGATGTTCAATGTGTAAAAATTTTGCACACTTTATCGGCTAAGAGCGATCAATAATCTCCAAGGAGTGGGAGAATAATTAAGAAACTCTAAAAAACCACTCATGAGCTATCTGCTATATTCCCAAGCAGAACAGTTAAAGCTCCCCCAAC
>JBJOPG010000216.1:0-7805 GCA_046050865.1 Cyanobacteriota bacterium | reverse complement strand
GGGCGATCGACTCGTTCATAGGTATGGGCACCAAAGTAATCTCTTTGAGCTTGAGTCAGATTTTGTGGCAAGGTAGCCCGACGGTAGCTATCAAAATAGTCTAAGGATGAACTAAAGGCAGGAACAGCAATACCTAGCTGATTAGCAGTGGTTAACACTTCTCGCCAAGCAGACTGGCGGTCTAAAATTGACTGCTTAAATTCTGGTGCTAAGAGCAAATTGGGTAAACTGGGATTCTCCTTAAACGCCTTTTTGATTTTGTCGAGGAAGCCAGCCTGGATGATACAGCCGCCTTTCCAGATCCGTGCTATTTCGGCTAAATCAAGATTAAAGTTAAATTCCTTAGAGGCTTTGCTTAACAGCGCCATTCCTTGAGCATAGGAACACATTTTCGAGCAATACAGCGCATCTCTCACCTGGTCAATAAACTGTTGCCTATCTCCTTGATATTTAACAGTCGGAGCCGTAATTACTTTAGAAGCTGCTAAGCGTTCATCTTTGTATGATGACATTACCCGCGCATTTACCGCAGCATAGATGGTGGGAATTGGTACTCCCAATTCAAGAGAACTGACCACTGTCCAACGACCAGTGCCTTTTTGTCCCGCAGAATCCAAAATTGACTCTACTAGAGGTTTGTCCGTTTCAGGATCTTTATTGCTAAAAATATCAGCGGTAATCTTAATTAAAAATGAATTTAGTTCATCAGTATGATTCCATTGGCTAAATACTGATTCTAATTCTTCGCCGCTTAAATCTAAGGTACTCTTCATCAAGTCGTAGGCTTCAGCAATTAATTGCATATCCCCATACTCAATACCGTTATGCACCATTTTGACATAGTGACCTGCACCACCTGGGCCAATATAAGTAACACAAGGGCCATCATCAACTTGAGCAGCGATTTTAGTGAGGATTGGTTCCAAATCCCGATATCCTGCCTCAGTGCCTCCAGGCATCAAACTTGGCCCCTTCAGTGCACCTTCCTCGCCGCCGCTAACTCCCATGCCAACAAAACCCAACCCTGATGATTCTAAATCTTTGGTACGTCTTTCAGTATCATCATAAAGAGAATTACCACCATCAATAATTGTGTCTCCTGTCTCCAACAGTGGTTTTAATTGCTCAATGACAGCATCTACAGGTTGTCCAGCTTTAACCATGACGAGGATGTTGCGGGGACGTTCTAAAGTTTGGACAAATTCTTGCAAGGAATAGGCTGCTTTAATATCCTCATCTGGCTTTTTAATTTTCATCAAATTTTTGGTTTTGTCTTCGCTACGGTTATATACCGCAATTGGAAAACCGCGACCTGCTACATTACGGGCGAGATTTTCACCCATGACGGCTAAACCAATTACTCCAAAAGTTCTTTTTGCCATAGTATTATTCAACTTGCCCTAAAATTCTTGCTGGTTTGACGGAAAAAATCACAATAAAAATCACAATCTAAAGAAAGGCTAGCGCAATTTTCTTAGTTCTGATTGGTTCCTTAATTAACTCTTCGATTTTGGTAGCTACTAGCCACTAGCTTCTAGCTTCTAGCTAAAGAGCGATCACCTTAGTACATATTTTTTAATCTGAAAAGTGTTTAAGCTACAAACTCCTGAATAATAAAGTGAAGAATAAGAATCTATAAAATGAGAACTGGAGATTAAGATTATGGTTTGGACACAAGCTTTAGCCGCAGATGCCCTGGGGACAGGGACAAGACAAGTAGTGAAATTGGGTGAGCGATCGCTATTACTCCTCAATGAAGAGGGAAATATCTATGCGGTGGATAGTATTTGTCCTCATCTGAAACTACCCCTGAAGAAGGCGAAAATTACTAACGATGGTGCCCTGGTCTGTCCCTGGCATCGCAGTGAGTTTGACCTAGCTTCGGGTAATGTAAAAACCTGGTGTCCCTTTCCTCCCGTAGTTGGTAATGTCTTGGGTAAAATTTCCGCTGAAAAAAGTCTCGGGGTTTTTCCCACTAAGGTTGAAGATGGGCAAATTCTCGTGGATTTGTCAGCTTAATTTTATAACTAACGTTACGTACACTTATCGGTTGGGGATGTGGGGATGTGGGGATGTGGGGATGTGGGGATGTGGGGATAACAAATCAACTTAACTTTCCCTAACTCCCTAACTCCCTAACTCCCTAAGCTAAATTTAGCATCAGTTTCTAGCTTCTGTCATAGGCTTTCATTGGTTCTTTGATAAAGCGAATATAGAAATTCTTGAAGGTTGAGCGCAAGACCCGAGGCAATCCAAAATCAATTGGGATCAGTGCTTCGGGTAGTTTCCAATCTGATATTTGTAAATCCGCAGGCTGACAATATGGAAACTCGATTTCCGCTAGTTCGCTACAGCGTCCCTGTTTGAATTGAGCAGCTAAAGTGGGTACCGTAGCAGGATCGACGTTGAGGATATCGATCATGGCACGGTCTAGGGCAAAGACATCAGTAGATGCGCCTAAAACTCCTAACTGTTTCGGTTCGCCGCCACTAGGGCCATTCCCCTCATGACCAATAATCCCGTCCATAATGGTTAAATTGGGGGCGATCGCCTTAGCTGTCTCTACAATCATTTCCCCAAAGCGATCGACATCTTTCCCCGCTTCCATATGCCACCAAGCCTTCATTTTTCCAGGCACACAACCAAAGAGGTTTTTCACCCCCAAAGTTACATTTAACTGCACATGGGATTTAACTTTCGGTAAATTAATCACCACATCGGCATTCATCGCTTCTTTTGATAGCCGTAGGTGCTGGAAGTTCTCGTTTTCCGTGGCGTAACGCTGTCCTTTAAATTCTACAATGGGCAGATCTAATTCAGCGCACAGAGGGAGATAACCATTCGCTTTGCAGACACCTTTGGCACTACCAAAAGCAGGGCTATCGCCGATAAAAGGTTTGCCCCCTGCCTCTTTGACTAGTTGAGCCACACAGTAGACGATTTCAGGACGAGTAATACATTCTTTAGTGGGGCGACTACCAGTTAACAGATTTGGTTTGAGTAAGACGCGATCGCCTGGTTTAACAATCGCTGCCATGCCCCCAAAAGGTTCCAAGAGATATTCCAGACGCGATCGCAATTCCTCTAGTTCGTAAGACTCAGCACGAATTAAACTGACGGTGTACATTTTTTTAGTTTAGTTTAGTTTAGTTTAGTTTATTTGGTTTATTTTTAATATCTGTCTTCAAAGTACCAAAAAAATTATCCTCAAAAAATTATCCTCGATGTCTAAGCTGAGAAAAATCGCTATCAACGGCACTTATATTCAAGAACAAGCCAGTGGTTTGGGGGTGATGAATCAAAACTTAATTGCTGAATTAATGCAAGGTCAACAACAGTTTGATTTTAGACTATATTCCCATGCCGATTTATTTCAAGCTCAATATCCAGAGCAATGTATTGCAGTAGCTCCTGATTTGTCCCCCGATCGCGGTTTAGTAGGACACCTGAAGCGTCTTCTTTGGTATCAAACCAGCTTGAATCAACAGCTCAAACATCAGCAAGTAGACCTGTTTTTTTCTCCCGTATATGAAGGCATCTTTTTTCCTTCTGTTCCCCAGATCGTTACAGTACATGATTTAATCCCCCTCAAGTATCCCGAACTAAGTCCTAAGTGGAAATATTACTATCGCTATGCTCTACCTTTTTTGCTGAAACAGTCCCAGGGAATTATCTGTGTTTCTGAATCTACGAAGCAAGATATCGTCAAAAACTATGGTCTTGAACCGGAATCTCTTGATGTAGTTTATAACGGCTATGCTCAGGATTTATTTTATCCCCAAGCCGATGCTGCCCTGCTTCAGCAATACAACCTGGATAAATATCTGTTGTATGTAGGAGATATGCGCTTTTATAAAAATCTAAGTCGCTGCCTGGAAGCTTTTGATAGTCTGCCCTGCAAAGATTATCAGTTTGTCATTACTGGCAAAAAAGACGATTTTTTCTATCCCGAAATTAAACGCCAAACCGCTAAACTTGCTGCTCAAGAGCGGATTATTTTTCTGGACTATGTGCCCAGTGTCGAGCTGCCGAAACTCTATTCCCTGGCTCAAGGGTTAGTTTTTGCCTCCCTCTATGAAGGGTTTGGACTTCCGGTGCTAGAAGCCATGGCTTGTGGCTGTCCTGTGATCACCTCGAACGTTACATCAATGCCTGAAGTCGGTGGAGACAGCGTATTGTACGTCGATCCCTATAATGTGGAAAGTATCGCCCAAGGAATGTATCAATTGCTCACCAATGAAGAATTAAGAACCAATCTCCGTCACCAGGGATTAGCCAGAGCGAAGCTTTTTAGTTGGGAGAAAACAGCCGAGGGTGTTTGTCAGGTATGGGAAAAATGCTTGGTTAGGTAGTAGGTAGGGGCGATTCGCGAATCGCCCGTACAGGTAGTAGGTAGTAGGTAGTAGGGAACTGACGTACTAATGTACTAAGATAAATTAAATTATGCCTTATCGATTAGAGAAACGATTTGATGAATAAATGCCTCATGATCTACCACTGGTTTCGAGATGTAGCCATCTGCACCACTTTGTTTCAGAAAATTTTCGCGATCGCCTTCCATGGCATGAGCAGTTACCAAGATCACTGGTAAACTAGCCGTCTGCTCATCCGCCTTGAGCATTTGCGTAATTTTGATACCATCCACTGGTTTACCCTCATAAGAACTATTCGCCAGAGCCACATCCATCAGGATTGCGTCTATTTCTCCAGATTGGGCATATTGTAAGACTTCCTCGACAATTTCTGTCCCTTTGACTTGCAAACCGCCTCTTTTTGTTAGTATTTTGGAAAAAACGCGCAAATTGATGGGATCATCTTCTACAATCAAAACCGTGGTCATGGATGTTACTCAGAAAGTCTTGTGGAATATGGGGCAACTTAAATATTAGATTAATATCTATTAAATTAGTATCAAAAATGACGAAGATCAAAATTGCTTAAAACTGCTTAGATTAGATTAGCTAGAGTAAGTTTAGTCAGCTTTTGTTCATTGTGGCTTAAAAAAACAAGAACGCAAAGTTTAACCAAGCACAGTCAAAGTCTAACCGCGCTATATTTTAAAATCTTGATTATTCTTCTTGACTCAGACCCGATTTTTTGACATCTTCCCCCCCCCGTAAATCTTGGAGACTTTTGAATGGCACAGCAGCTTAATTTACTAGGAAATGGTCAGATTATTCCTACCCCTCTCCATCAAGAAATGGAGCGGTCGTATTTGGAATATGCCATGAGCGTCATTGTGGGTCGAGCTTTACCCGACGTGCGAGATGGATTAAAGCCTGTACATCGTCGTATTCTCTATGCGATGTATGAATTAGGACTCACTCCAGATCGTCCCTATCGTAAGTGCGCTCGTGTGGTGGGGGATGTCTTAGGTAAGTATCATCCCCATGGTGATCAGTCGGTGTACGATGCTTTGGTGCGTCTGGTACAGAGCTTTTCTACCCGCTATCCCCTCTTGGATGGTCATGGTAACTTTGGCTCGGTTGATAATGATCCCCCTGCCGCCATGCGTTATACGGAAACCAGATTAGCCCCCGTCGCTTATGAAGCGATGTTGACGGAGATTGGGGAGTCTACAGTCAACTTTAGCGATAATTTTGATAGTTCTCAAACCGAGCCTGTGGTTCTGCCTGTCCAGCTGCCAATTCTGCTGCTCAATGGTTGTTCGGGAATTGCTGTGGGGATGGCTACCAATATTCCCCCCCACAATTTAGGGGAAGTGGTGGATGGTCTGGTTGCCCTGATTGATCGCCCCACCATCAGCGACGAAAAACTCTGGGAACTAATCCCTGGCCCTGATTTCCCTACAGGGGGAGAAATTGTTGAGGTGCAGGGGATTCAAGATGCTTATAGTACGGGAAAAGGCATCATTAAGATGCGGGGCATTGCTCAGATTGAACAAATTGCCACAGGGAAAAAGCGCCGTAAGGAAAAGAAAGCCCTGGTGATTACGGAATTACCCTATCAAGTAAATAAGGCAGGGTGGATTGAAAAGGTGGCGGCTTTAGTTAATCAGGGCAAGATTGAAGGCATCTCCGATATTCGAGATGAAAGCGATCGCAGTGGTATGCGAGTCGTCATTGAACTTAAAAAAGACACTACTGCCAAGAAAGTACTGCATCAGCTCTATCGTCAGACAGCATTACAAAGCAATTTTGGGACAATTATGCTGGCGTTGGTGGATAACAAGCCAGTTCAGCTTCCGCTTCGGGGCATCCTGGAAGAGTTCCTCAAATTCCGCGAAGAAACTCTCATCAGACAATATAGCCATGAATTAGAAGAAGCTAATCAAAGACTGCACCTGGTAGAAGGATTATTACTCGCCCTCAACCAAATTGATGCGGTAATCGAAATTCTCCGCCATGCTCCTGACGGCACCACTGCCAAATTACGTCTCCAGGATGAACTGGACTTGTCCCCCACCCAGGGCGATTCCATCTTGGCGATGCCTATGCGTCGTCTAACGGGTTTAGAAAGACAGAAACTGGAAACAGAAGGAACAGATCTCCAAGAGCGCATTGCTGGGTTAACTAATATCCTGGGCGATCGCCAGGAATTGCTGAAATCCCTCAAAAAAGAATTACGCTCCCTCAAACGCAAGTTTAATGATGAGCGTCGCACCCGCATTATTAATGTAGTCGTCAGCGAGGATCTGCCTAGTACAACTACAGCTACTAAGCAAAAATCTCAGGATCATCATCAGCAAAAAACTCCCCAGAAAGCACCTGATCCTGCTTTAACGGTGTCGCCAAATCTAACCTTTGAACGTTCTCCTGAAGCTTTGCTCAAAGTGACTAGTGCTGGTTGTGTTTACTGGTCAAACCCCGACTCGGAAGAAGAACCTCGTCCAGCGATTCCGCAACAGGGAAAAGACTTTCTCCTCCACCAAGAACCAATCGGCGATCGCCAACAGCTCATTGTCGTGACCGATAGTGGCAAAGCCTATCCTGTTCCCATTCAAGAAGTGCCCTCCAGTCTAGAAACCACAGAATTACCCGCCACAGAGTTGCTATCCAGTGCCGCTCAAAGAGATGCCCAAGGTACAGTAGCTCATTTCTTCCTCCCTGAAAATCATCAGAATTTAGATCTGATGATGGTGACGGAAAAGGGCATTATCAAGCGTTTAGCCGCTCAAGAACTAGATGCCTTAGGCAATCGGGGATTAGTGCTGATCAAGCTCAAGGAAAAAGATACTCTTAAATATTTCTGTTTTACTACTGAAACCCAAGAAATGGCGATCGCCACTACGGGAGGTCGTATTTTACGTTTACCGATTGACGATCTCCAAATTCCTCTGATGGGTAGAAATGCGCAGGGAAGTCGGGTAATGCGTCTGCGGATAAAAGAAAATCTGGCGGGTTGTTGTGCTGTTCAATCAGCAGATTATCTGGCGGTGATTACTCAATTGGGATTTGGGAAACGAATTCCCCTTAACTCCCTCAGATTGGGTAATCGAGGAGATATTGGCACCCAAGCAATTCAATTTACGACGAAAGAAGATACCCTGGCAGGAATTATTACCACTACAGGGGAAGCCAACACTCAAGCCAACATTGTCCTCACCACTAGTATTGATCGCCGCTTAGTGCTGCCCGTTAATAGCCTGGTTGTTGCCGATAAGAATGATCCAGGGTCAAGGATTGGTCAATTAAAAGCAAATGAGGTTATTACGGGAGTGTATCCGTTTAGGTGAGTTCGGAGTTCGGAGTTCGGAATTCAGATTACGATAGGGGTTTGGGATGAATAGTCGGCAAGTCTTATTAAATATTTTGCTAGCGGGAGGGATTAATCTTGTTGCTGTG
>JBJOPG010000215.1:0-7822 GCA_046050865.1 Cyanobacteriota bacterium | reverse complement strand
ATACAATTGAGTGCCAAACAAAGTTATGTTGTTGCTGCCGAAGCATGGCAAGCTCTCGAATCATCTATTATTTATTATCAAGGCAGACCGATTGGTACTCTGGCAGCTTGTGACTATAGTTCCCCTTCCCTCAACTATGACCAATGCTTTGTGCGAGACTTCGTTCCCGCGGCGCTGATTTTTCTAATTCGAGGTAGAAGCGAAATTGTCCACAATTTTTTACTAGAGACCCTCAAACTGCAAATTAAGGAAAAGCAACTCGATTTTTTAGAGCCTGGTCGGGGATTGATGCCTGCTAGCTTCAAAGTGCTGCATCAAGGAGATGAAGAATTTCTCAAAGCTGATTTTGGTGATCATGCTATTGGTCGAGTCACCCCCGTCGATTCCTGTCTGTGGTGGACATTTCTCCTCAGAGCCTATGTTAAAGCCACAGGGGAAAGCTCCTTTGCCCATAGTCCAGAAATGCAGAAAGGTATTCGCTTAATTATCGAGCTTTGTCTCTCGGCGCGATTTGATATGTACCCTACCCTACTAGTTCCCGATGGAGCTTGTATGATTGACCGTCGCATGGGAATTAATGGACATCCTTTAGAAATTCAAGCGCTATTTCATAACACCCTCCGTTGTGCCAAAGAATTGCTGCTCTACAACAAGGAAAACGCCAAAATTCTTCAGGCAATTGAAAATCGGCTACCCCCCTTGACTGGTCATATGCGCCATAACTATTGGCTCGATCTAGAAAAGCTCAATGTAATCTATCGCTACCATGGTGAAGAGTATGGTGAAGATGCCCTCAATCAGTTTAATATCTATGCTGAATCAATTCCCTATGCTGAACTCAGCGAATGGTTTCCTGAGCATGGAGGCTATTTAGCAGGTAATTTGGGGCCTTCCCATTTGGACTGCCGATTTTTTGCCTTAGGTAATATGATCTCGATCCTCTCCTCTCTGGTAACACTGCAACAGGGACAAATTATCATGCACACTATTGAGCAAAAATGGGAAGATTTAATTGGCTGGATGCCGATGAAAATTTGCTTTCCTGCCCTCAAAGATCGAGACTGGCAGATTCTTACGGGCTGTGACCCGAAAAATCGTCCTTGGTCATATCATAATGGGGGTAATTGGCCTGTCCTCTTAGGCTTTTTTGTGGCGGCAGCGGTCAAAATGAATCGTTTAGACCTAGCCCAAAAAGCTATTGATGTTGCCGCTAAACGTTTGCATAAAGACGAATGGGCAGAATACTATGACGGCAAAAATGGTCGCTTAGTAGGCAAGGAAGCGAGGAAATATCAAAACTGGACGATCTCTAGCTTCCTCTTGGCTCAAGAATTAATCGATGAACCTAAATACCTTGATTGGATCTCCTTCGACTAGGGAAGTTATCTTAGGCAAGAGAGAGGGGTGCAATTCCTGCCTGATTAAGAATTTCAGGGATTAAATCTTCCCGCTTGACTGCCATTAAGTGGACTCCCTGACAGATGCCTTGAGCTAACTTTACTTGTTCTGCGGCAATTTTCACCCCTTCTTCTAGGGGGTTTTCCGCCTTGGCTAAACGTTCAATAATATCCTCGGGGATATTCACCCCTGGCACATATTTATTAATGAACTGAGCATTTTTAGCCGATTTGAGCAGAAAAATCCCCGCCAAGATTGGTTTATCACTAGTAGAGGCAATTTGCGTCATAAATTTATCTAGCTTATCAAAATCAGTAATCATCTGACTTTGAAAAAATTGTGCTCCTGCTGCCAGTTTCTGCTCAAATCTTTTTTGCAGACTCGACCAGCTTTTTAACTGTGGGTCTACTGCTGCGCCGAAAAATAAGTCCAAGGCATCATCAGGCATTGGCTTGTCATTAAAATCAAGACCAAGATTGAGTTTGCTCATTAACTTGAGTAGTCGGACGGACTCCAATTCAAATACTGGTCGAGATTGGGGATGATCTCCCGCTTTAACGGGATCTCCTGTAAGGGCTAAAACATTGCGAATACCCAAAGCATAGGCTCCCATTAAATCAGCTTGTAAGCCAATACAGTTGCGATCGCGACAGGCAACTTGACATACAGGTTCGATGCCCTGGTGCAAGAGAATGAGGGAAGCGGCAATAGAGGACATTCTTAATACCGCACGACTGCCATCGGTCACGTTAACAGCATGGACTCGACCTTTCAATTTAGCTGCCACCTCCAACATGCGAGCCGGATTCCCCCCTTTTGGTGGTGCAACTTCCGCCGTCAGTAAAAACTTTTGCTCTGATACTGCCTGTCGAAAATTATTAGTCATGTCAAATTATAAAAATAAAATTACAAGATTGATTATTAGTAATGTTTTGTTGGTTTTTTCCTGCTATTTTTCACATTCTATTGGTCACAAAGGTGGTAAAAATCCGAGGGCATCCTTGACTCTCTTTAAGGTTTGATTTGCCACAGTACTAGCCTTAATCGACCCTTCCCGTAATACCGAATCAAGATAATCGCGATTCTCCATCAACTCATAATATTGATCCTGAATTGGTTGAAGGGCGGCGATCGCCGTTTCCGTTAATAAGGGCTTAAATTGTCCCCAGCCCATATCCTGACATTCCTTTGCCACGGCTGCTTTAGTTTGGTTGCTGAGAATCTGATAAAGAGTCAGTAAATTGTGACATTCAGGACGCTCAGGATCGTCAAAAGTCAAGCCTTTGATGGGATCAGTTTTGCACTTTTTAATTTTGCGTTGAATGGCATCGGGGGGATCAAGTAGCTCCAGACGACTAAGCTCTGAAGGATCAGATTTAGACATTTTTTTCGTACCATCTGTCAGGCTCATCACCCGTGCCCCTGACTGACGAATCATTGCCTCCGGTACTTTGAGAATTGGTTGCTCCTTGCCAAATTGATCATTGACTCTTCCGGCAATGTCTCTAGTTAATTCCAGGTGTTGCTTCTGGTCTTCTCCCACAGGCACCTGATCCGCATCGTAAAGTAAGATATCTGCCGCCATTAAAACGGGATAATCTAGTAATCCAACACCGACGTTTTCCCCTTGTTTGACAGCTTTTTCCTTAAACTGAATCATTCTTTCTAACCAGTTGAGGGGAGTAACGCAGTTAAGCAACCAAGCCAACTCGCTATGGGCTGACACATGGGACTGCACAAAGATGGTGGAGCATTTTAAATCAATACCACTGGCTAAATAAACTGCCGCCATTTTCAGCGTATTTTCGGCAAGCACTTTGGCATCATGGGGGACGGTAATGGCATGGAGATCGGCAAAAAAGAAGAAATTATCGTAGTCTTGTTGAATGTCTACCCAGTTGCGAATAGCCCCCAGATAGTTCCCCAAATGTAAACTGCCAGTGGTTTGAATCCCTGATAATACTCGCTGCTTGCTCATGCTATATGTGTAGTGCTGCTCTTGAAATCCCTTTTACTCCTTTGAATAAGTATTTGTATATTTCCTTAGATAGACAAATAGCTAGACAAAAAAGGGGAAAATATCTCTGGAAAATAGTATTACATGATTTTGGCTGATAAATTCAGTTCAAGGTAGCATCATCAACATTTAAACCTAATTCTCAATTATCGATACTCTTGGTCAAGCGATCGCTTCTATGTAGTTATTTGCCAGACGGCAGTGAGTAGCTGTACCTAGACTTTAAATCTATAAATAAATTAGAGTAATAAAAGTAATTCTCTTGAACTAGGTCTTGAAATAAATATTTTGAATTCTAAACTAATTAAAAATACTGGCGATACCAAACAACCAGCCCAAGCCAAGGGACTAAATGGCTACGAAGTAGATCCTATCTTAACTATCGGCGAAGAAGTCAACGGTTATGCTCTTCCCGGAGTTCCTGATGGTTTAGGTGCTTTTGCTTTAGATGACGACACCATTCGGGTTTTTATCAACCATGAATTAGCCCCAGAAAAAGCTTATACCTACAATCTAGACAATGGAACCGAACTAACGGGAGCTAGAGTTAGCTTTGTTGATCTCAATAAAAACACCCTCGAAGTAGAAGATGCTGGTCTTGCTATTAATAAGATTATTAACCGTGAGGGGGATGAGGTAAAAGAGGCTGATGACCTGGAATTTCAAGGTTTGAACCGTCTTTGTTCAGCGCAGTATGTTGAAGCTAATCAGTTTGGGGATAATCGAGGTCTCGTAGATGACTTGTTCTTCACTGGCGAAGAAACTAGTGGCGGGACGGAGTTTGCGCTAAATCCTGAGTCGGGAACTCTTCGTGCTGCTCCTTGGATGGGTCGGGCTGCCTGGGAAAATGTGACTGAACTGGATACTGGCACGACGGACAAAGTAGCTTTTTTGGTGGGAGACGATCGCGAGGCTGCCCCCTTATTAATGTACGTTGGCGAGAAAGATACCTCTAAAAACGCTGAGTTACTTGAACGCAATGGTTTAGCAGAGGGCAAACTTTATGCCTGGGTTCCCCAAGCTGATCTAGGGGATACTCCTTCTTTTACCGATGATGAAGGGGAAAAAGTTGATACTGATCAAGCTCCCGATCCCGCTGGGTTTAACGGTACGGGCAATAGTGAAGAGGGAGATTGGGTAGAACTGGATTATTATCGTCCTGATTTAGCGGGAAGTGCCGAAGATACTGATGATGATGGTGATATCCAAGATGAATTAGGCTATGACGACCAAGGCTTTGCCACCCAAGAACAACAGGATGAATTGTTTATTGATGCTGGTGGTTTTCAATTCTCGCGGATTGAAGATGTGTCAACTAACCCCAACGATGGTACTGAAGCCGTTTTCACTGCCACTGGTCAGGGCAATCGCTTTGAAGCAGATAATTGGGGAACAACTTATCGCATCGATACCAAGTTTAATCGTTCGGGAGATCCTCTAACAGGACAAATTGACATTCTCTATGATGGTGATGATGCAGGGGATGGACAATTTAAAGGGTCAGACTTTGGTTTACGCAGTCCAGACAATTTAGATTGGACAGATAATGGTAAAATTCTCATTCATGAAGATCGTACTACTGCTTCCGATGGAGATTTTGGGGGGGCTTCTGGCGAAGAAGCTTCGGTCTGGGAATTAGACCCTGAGACAGACAAATTAACTCGCGTAGCTCAAATAGATCGTTCAGCTCTCCCCACAGGGCAAACAGATTCTGAAGCTGGTGATTTGGGGAATTGGGAATCTTCCGGCATTCTCGATGTTTCTGAGCTATTTGATCAAGATCCTGGAACTCGCTTTGTCTT
Organism: Cyanobacteriota bacterium; assembly: GCA_046050865.1. GTDB lineage: Bacteria > Cyanobacteriota > Cyanobacteriia > Cyanobacteriales > Xenococcaceae > Waterburya. The sequence goes on along the minus strand of JBJOPG010000215.1, from coordinate 2,605 downwards.
TACTGTTCAAGCTCATAGTGTTGAAGATGGCATCATTGCTGATGAGAACCTGGTTCAGGGTGGACAACTGGCGTTTTTGACTACAGAAGGGGATCTTTAAGTAAATGTAAGTTACTCGAAAGTGATCGCTTTTAATCTAATAATATGTTGAGCATTGTTTAAGAATTTTGATGTGCTCAAGAATACTTTTGTACATTTTTACTTTTATGTACAAAATGGTCAATAATCAATAACTCTGAAAAATGAATAGCTAAACTCTGACAAAAACCTGTAATTAACATCTTAATACTTATTTGAGCGAGCGATAGTTGAACCTGTTCTGGTTACCAAGTAAAAACAACCTAGCCATGTAATTCTTTCTGCTTTAGATTTTTTAAAAGGCTTAGAACCCAAGAGCGCTGCTCAAATAAGTATTTTAGAGAATGCTTGTGGAAACAAACATTTTGTAAATATTTTTTTTTCGATACAACCAAGTTTATAGTTATAAATAGTCACAATTGGATCAAAGTGCAGACTATACTTATATGTCAATCGAAAAAATAATTGAGCTGGAGCAATCCTATGTTTCCAAATTGCTTGAGAATATAAATAATAGTTATTCAAGCAAAAATCCTTTATATAAAATTAAAGGGAAAATTAAATTTATCGATTTATTTGCTGGTATTGGTGGTATGAGAGCTGCCTTTTCTTCAGATAGAAGTCGATGTGTTTTCTCATCGGAGTGGGATAAGTATGCCAGAAAAACTTATCAAGAAAACTTTAGCGAAATTCCTTATGGAGATATAAATTCCATTGAAGCTGGTGACATTCCAGACCATGATATTCTGATTGCAGGATTTCCTTGTCAACCTTTTAGTACTATCGGTAAAAGAGAAGGTTTTTTACACAAAACACAGGGAACGTTATTTCATTCCATAGCAAATATTTTGGAGAAAAAAAAACCTTTTTGTTTTTTATTAGAAAATGTTCCAGGATTAATGACTCATGACCGAGGAAAAACTTTTCAAGTTATCTTAGAAACTTTAGATTTATTAGATTACGATCTCCGTTACGCTGTTCTTGATGCTGCTAGTTTTAACTTACCTCAAATTAGAGAAAGAATATATATTGTAGGGTTTAAAAGAAATTTTTTAAGCTCGAGAGTAGAATTTTCTTTTCCTATGGGTCAAAAAAATGATATCTATATAGCTGATTTTATCGAAACAAATGTTCAAGGTTATTCTATTAGCAAACATCTTCAAAATACTTATCTGTTCAAAAAGAACGACGGAAGACCACAAATAGTAGATCAAACTTCCAAAATAAAAGTAAAAACATTAGTTTCTACTTATCATAAGATTCAGAGGTTAACAGGTACATTTGTAAAAGATGGTGAAACGGGAATTAGACTATTAACGCAAAATGAATGTAAAGCGATCATGGGCTTTGATCGAGATTTTTCTTTTCCTGTATCTAGAACACAAATGTACAGACAACTTGGTAATTCTGTAGCTATTCCTGTTGTTGAAGCAATAGCTAATAAAATTTATCAAGTCATTGAAAATAATTGCACGTTAAGCTGATAAAAAGAATAGAGATGAGCAAAAAGAAAAAAATTAGTCAAAAAGAATGTATATTTCAATATTATAAAGACAATCCTCATAAAGATATTAAGCACGATACTATTATTTCTACTGTTACAAAAGAATGGATAAAAATATCTGAAAGACCTTTCGCAGATCCTGATAGAGCTATCAGAAAACTTTATGAAGAAGGTAGATTAATTAAGGTAAAAAAAGGTGTTTATAGATACGATCCTGATTATGTAGCTGCTCCACAATCAGATACCTTTCCAGCGGCAATCAGAAAGAAAATTTTTGAAAAAGATAGATACAGATGTGTAATTTGTGGTCAAGGTAGTGAACAAGGATTTGAAATACACGCTGACCACATTAAACCAAGATCTATGGGTGGTCAGAATACGATAGAAAATGGACAAACTCTTTGCAGTCCCCATAATATGCTGAAAAAAAACTTGGGGCAAACAGAAACAGGAAAAAAAATGTTTATTAGACTCTATGAGTTAGCTAAGAAACAAGACGACAAAAAACTTGAAAATTTTACGAAAGAAATTTTAGAAATTTATAAAAAGCACAACATAAATGGTCATATAGATTGGGATGAATAAATAGAGGCTAATTATTTTCACCATTATAAAAAGTTAAAGTGGTATTGTCATACTATTTAGTGCAATGTATTGTTAATCGGGTTACTTCTTTAGCTTGCTAGGGTTTTTGATTATGTCCAACCGCGATCTCACCTGTGGATGTAATTAAGTTTAAAGATGCGATCGCCTGACTTAAAAAGCGATCGCTACCTACTACCTACTACCTACTACCTACTACCTACTACCTACTACCCACTACCTAACTAGTTTGCACAGGAGGCACAGCCTTCGCTCTGTTCCTTAAAGTCATCCTTTTGCACCGTACGAACATAGTAAACAGCTTTACAGCCTTCTTTCCACGCCAGCATCAGGGTTTCAAAGATATCCTTAGCTTTCACGGCTCTTTCGGGTTCATCAGGGAAATATACTCCTTGATTAAGGTTAAACAGTAATTCCATC
>JBJOPG010000214.1:0-7834 GCA_046050865.1 Cyanobacteriota bacterium | reverse complement strand
TGAGGAGAAGTAATTAAATACCAACCAGAGTAGATAGATTGCCCCTAGTAGCTCAAACTGCCAATATTTGATGACCCAGGTAGCGGCAAAGATGAGGGCAATTCTGAGGATATATGCGCCAACTAAGCCAATGTTAAGGGCTTTTTGCTGGGATTTTGGGTCTTTAACACTCTTGGCGATCGCCGCTAAGGCGATCGCATTATCAGCGGACAAGACAGCTTCCAAGACGACTAAAACTAACAGTATTAGGTAAACTTCTACCCCTGCGTCGGTAAAATAATCAACTAGATTTTGTATCATTCAGTAAATATAATTTAAAAATTTTTTAAAATTATGCTCGGTAGATCTTCATTAATTATGTTGCATCTTGTTACAAGATATTTCTCTTGGGGGCAATTTTAAAGCAAATTAAGAATGGAATATCTTATTGTTTAGATCAAAACAGAAGGAGTAAAATCACTATGCCTCTAACAGATACTCAGGTATTTATCGCTCTTGCGGTTGCTTTGTTCCCTGGAATCATGGCACTTCGTCTATCTACTGAACTATATAAGTAGACTCCTCAACACAGCTATTCATCAATTATCTAATTAATTGATCACAGTTGAAATCGGAAAATAGACAAATTAAGGACTTTAGCTTGGCAATTATGATTCATAGTTGTTAGTCTGGAGTCCTTATTATTGGGGCATTCACAGAGCTATGGATTCTGGGAAACAAACAACATCGAAAGCTGTCCGTCGTTATCCACGTCAAGGTCGTAATCTCTATCGCGGGATAACAGCAGAAATTAGTCTCAAGCTTATTTTGAGTTGGGCTATTACGATCAGTGCGATCGCTTCTTTTTTCCGCCTTTTACCCTATCATCTTACTCAGCAGGCAAAACTCAAAGAACTGAACATTCAGGTTCAGGAGACGGACGCCAGAGTCGCCAAACTGAAAACCCAGCTTAACCATAACTTCGACCCCCAAGAGACGCAAAATTTAATAGAGCAATATAGCACTCTGACTCAACCCAATCAAAGTCGCATCTACTGGCTAGAAGATAAACCCAAGCAGGATTAACTGAGATCTTGCACCTAACCAGTAATTTAACTGTGGTATTAGGGAAAAGGGAAAAGGGAAAAGGGAAAAGGGAAAAGGGAAAAGGGAAAGGGTTTAAATTTTATTGTCAAGCCTAAGTTATTCAGTTTTTATGTACTGATGCAAGATTTGAATTAACTTCTCATAGTTAATAGCTAACCAATCTTAGGCTGTAATTCTGCCAAAATCATAAATCGAATATGATTTAGTGATAAATTACCAATGGAGGCGGTTTCTTTCTCGATTTTTACCCCTCCTTGAGTAATAACCTCAAAGGAAGTATCTTTTGACATCTCGGCGTGATACCAGGATAAACCCATAAAGAAGCGGGTCGGATAAGGCCCTCCTTCAAACAAATCGTCAGGGTTTGATTCCATGGGTAGCCAACCATAGCCAGGAAGATAAAACTCCATCCAAACATGATTATAGTCGGGTTGTAAGGGAACATTGCCCTTCAAGGGATCGCCAGGACATTTATATCTACCAACGGTACGACAGGCAATACCGTTTAAACGACAGAGGGCTAGCAGTAACCCCAAATATTCCCCACAGGAACCTATTCCCCTCTTCAACACCACGTCAGGGGTATCAATATGAGGTTTGATCCCATAGGCTAGTTGATCGTAAACATAGTTACGAATACTATATACCTGACGCAACAGATTCGTTTCGGAACCGATCGCGATTTTAGCTGCCTGTTGGATAATCTCCGTCTCCATCGCCAGATTATCATCGTCTACCAGGTACTTTTGCTGGTATTCCTGGCTAAGCAGGGGGATTTTTTCGCAATCATCGGGCTTAATCTGATATTTAATACTCCACACCTCTAAAACTGCCTTCCAGCCAAAGATATAACGCTGTTCAGCATTAAAATGATCAAACTTAAACACTGCAATGCGCTGTCCGTTTTTGACCTCTTCGGTAAAAGGTAAACCGATCGCCTGGACTGAACGGATCTTTTGACGATCTGTTTCAGCAGGGAGGGCAATACGCCAAGCTAAATCATCGATAACAATGGGGTCGAGAGGAGAAATCTCCTCCGTGTAGGACATTTCCACTAAATAGCCGTTGGATAGGGCATATTTTGCCTCACGATCATAATAAAAATACAGAGGATGAATAAAAGTGCGATCGCGATATTGTAGTTCGTAATTGGGTTCAGCATTGGGATTATCACGGATATAGACCTCTTGATCTGCATAGGCAACATAGAGAATTTCTTGACCTTCCTGATTAGTTTTAAACCCTAACCCCGTTGGGGACACAAAGGGAGTCAAGACACTAAAAATGGTTTCCCCAGTAGCTCGATCAAGACAGTAAACAGTTTGCTCTAAATTATCCGTCAGCCAGATCTCTTCCTCCTTGACCGTAATGTTCTCCAGGCCGATTCCAGGAGCGTAAAAATGGGTGATCTTCGTGGCGCGATCGCGATCATAAACCAGAATTTTCCCTTGTTTTTGACTAGTTAAATAAATAGTTGATTCCCAAACAGCAATGCCATCAATGTCACTATCTAAGCGTAAAAATAATTGTGGTTCAAAATCAAAGGTCACTAAAGAACAACAATAAACCCGTGAGCCATTAGTAAACCAGAGAATGTCATCGGTAATTGCTAAACCAGTGGCACCAATAAAATCTGACCAAGTGCGATTATTCAAAATCGTGGTGTTATCTGTCTCGGGATCGATTTGGAGCAAATAGCCGTTACGAGAGTCGATCGCCCAAATAAAATTCTCATGAAACACCATGCCATATATTGCACTGGCTGCAATGGGTCTAATGGTTTTAACTGCCGTAGATCTATTTGAGGTCATGTCGTCAATCAAGGTTCAAGTACCTAAAATACTACATTTGTTTAGCACCTTACAGTGTAGGGGGTGAACAATTGAGCAAAAGAATGAACAAAAAAAGCAGTACCGAAGATCAGCACTGCTCATTCATTTATTTTTATTGAATATCAGTTCTAGGCTAAAGATGCCATTTTCACATCGTTATTAGCCAAAACATCTTGTAATTCATCCGCTTCCACGGTTTCTTTCTCGATCAACATATCAGCTAATTTGTCTAGAATGTGACGGTTTTCCAGCAAGACCTTCTTCGCGCGACTATAAGCCTGGTCAACATAGTTGCGGACTTCTTCGTCGATCGCTGCTGCGGTTTCGTTAGAGAAATCACGGTCAGAAGCAATATCACGCCCCATAAAGACATTCCCATTTTGGCGGCCAAGAGCTACAGGCCCTAAGCGATCGCTCATCCCAAAACGAGTGACCATTTGACGAGCCACTCTAGTTACCTGTTGCAAGTCATTAGAAGCACCAGTAGTTACTTCTTCTTCACCGTAGATAATCTCTTCTGCCAAACGACCGCCTAGAGCGACTGCCATTTGGTTTTGGAGATAGGAGCGAGAATATAAACCAGACTCCATCCGATCTTCACTAGGAGTAAACCAAGTTAGACCACCAGCGCGTCCGCGAGGGATAATACTAATTTTTTGTACGGGGTCATAGTCAGGCATCAAAGCTCCCACTAGAGCATGACCAGCTTCATGATAAGCCACAAGCTCTTTACGTTTTTCGCTCATCACGCGGTTTTTCTTCTCAGGGCCAGCCATAACGCGATCAATCGCATCATTGACCTCATCCATCGAAATTTCGGTTAAGCTATGACGGGCAGCGAGGATTGCCGCTTCGTTAAGCAAGTTAGCTAAGTCAGCTCCAGTAAAGCCAGGAGTCCGACGGGCAATTTTATTAAGGTCAACGTCTTTAGCCAGGGTTTTACCGCGAGCATGAACGTTCAGAATTTCTTGACGACCAGCATAGTCAGGACGGTCTACCACTACTTGGCGGTCAAAACGACCAGGACGCATTAATGCCGAGTCTAAGACATCAGGACGGTTAGTGGCAGCGATGATGATAATACCAGTGTTACCTTCAAAACCATCCATTTCTGTCAACAGTTGGTTAAGAGTTTGTTCCCGCTCATCGTTACCGCCACCAAGACCAGCACCCCGTTGGCGACCCACAGCATCAATCTCATCGATAAAGACGATACAAGGAGCATTGGCTTTTGCTTGTTCAAACAAGTCACGTACACGAGAGGCACCGACACCAACAAACATTTCCACGAATTCGGAACCAGAAATACTAAAGAAAGGTACTCCCGCTTCCCCTGCTACGGCTTTAGCCAGAAGGGTTTTTCCCGTTCCTGGAGGGCCTACTAGCAGCACTCCTTTAGGGATTTTGGCACCAATGGCAGTAAAGCGATCAGCATTCTTGAGAAAATCTACAACTTCCGTCAGCTCTAATTTCGCTTGTTCGATCCCCGCCACATCACCAAAAGTTACTTGGCTTTTTGGTTCCATTTGCACTCTGGCTTTAGATTTACCAAAATTCATCGCCTGAGAACCTGGTCCACTTTGGGCTCTTCTTAAGAGGAAGAATAATCCTACCAATAGTAGAATCGGGAACAAGAGACTGCTCAAAGCCTTGAACAACCATCCTTCGTCACCTTGAGGAAGCACCGCGATATCAACACCGTTATCGCTGAGGATATCAATTAATTGAGGATCATTAGGCAGATTGACTCGAATAGGTGTTCCTTCACGGTCAATTACCTGAGCTTGAGTACGGTCAGCGCTAATTTTGACTGTTTCTATCTGATTACTTTGAACTTCGTCAATTAGCTTGCTGTAGGGCCAGCTTTGACTAGCTTGGGGTTGTTGATCTAAAAAGGCAGTACCCAAAGCAACTACCACGATGGCTAACAGAACATAGAGACCCGCATTGCGCCACTTTTTATTGTTATCTTTGCTCACTTAGACAGCCTCCCTTAGCTGAAGATTAAAAATCTTATATGTTTGTTTATTTTAACGATTGTCAAGGGGCTGTCCCCCGAATGCCCTAAAGGACTAGCTCCGCGTCGCATTCGGGGGCTTGTACGCCCCGTTACCCTGTCAAATCTCAAAGACTAGCGGAGCTTATCTCCCCTAGATACCTCGACTGTTTATAGTCTCTTTAGATATAGTTTAAGATATGTAAAGACAAAGCAGAACTAAAAGCTATCAGTTTTTTTAAACCTTGTTAACTTATGTTAACGTTTCTCAGGAAAAATTGACCAAGTATTTTTAAAGTCAAAATTCAAAAGTTCAGCCTCAAGGGGTAACAAAGCAAAAAGCAGGGTAGTTCCAGGATTTGCTTGGTTACTGGGAAAGCTACTCTGCCTCATATATTGATTTATTGATTTAAAAAATTATGCTGAATCTTTTTAAGACACAGCTACTTCCGATTTGACCAAACTCCAGCCGCGACTACATTCGACTTTCCCTTGAATTACTGTGTTGAGATATTGCAGCCTGATGCCGTATTTACTGCCTAACTCCTTAGCTGTGCAGCGTTCAGAAATATTACGCTTTTCGTTTTTCCAACTGTAGGTTTTTTGATCAAGATGCACTTCTGATGTTCTTCTGCCAGAAGAGTTAATTGTCAGGGGTATTAATTCGGTAATCGACTCTTCTACGAGTACAACCTGAGCAACAAGCTCGCCAATTTCTGGGTTGCTAGCTGCCAAATTGAGTCTTTTTAGTCCGTCTTTGACATTAAGCTTTTTCATCCCAAAACGACTTTTAGTCCCATCAGTGGAAAAAACAATTGGTTCATTAACACCAGATTCAATTAAACTTTGGGCTAATTCAGGGTTGCTATATTGTTCAGTTGGAACGAGTAGGATTAGGTCTTTTAATGCAGCTTGATAGGTGATTTTTTTCATGATTAACTCAGCTCTTGCGTTATTACTTGGGAGAACATCAATCCGATAATTCTTAGTTGTGCGACTAATGGAATTTGCTTGGGATCGCTTTTGGCTGAAGAAGCTTTTAATTGAAGTTGAAAGAATATTTTTTTACAGCCAGATAGCCAGAAAAATTCATTTATAGAGTTGGGGGCAATTTTTCTAAAGACAAGCACTGTCGCCAGTTCAGAATTTACCAAATCAAAACTTTTTGAACTAAATAAAAGCTTCAATGGGTATATTGTATTCATCTCCGAAATTTTACTCATCCGTATGATCACTGATTTTTAATTGCCTTAAAAAAGAGTTGAATCAAGATTTGATTCAAATTAAATTAAAATTAGTTGCTCATATAGATGCACTGTGAAATTAGACCAATATTGATCATGTTCAAAATATTCTTGTTAATAAAAGAGTACTACTATATACAGACTACCAGATTATCTGCTTAAAAAAACCGATTTACTCCTTGATGACCAATATACTGATCATGCTTCCGATTTAATTCTGAATTTTATTTAGTTTTTTTGGTAATGATATTAAGAACAAGAAAAAACAATTTTAATTAAAGATTAAAAAATAAATATCAAAGCAAACTTAAGTTTATTGAAATTCATGGAAGTTCATGGAAAATACTGATCTCGATCAGCAATAGTACTGGGCTGCGAGAGAAAGAGAATTGGCGATTAGGCTCCGCCTACACTTCGCGATCGCGTATTTTTACTACTGAATAATTACGGGGAACCTATTCAAATGCTGCCACTAAATAGTCTTTGATAGTTAATTGACAGTGGTCTATGATAATTGCCTGACCAATTTCCAGTTGCTTAAGCTGATTAATAGCAATCGGACTAAGATTTAGGTTATTTTGGCGATGAGGCAAAGCCGAACCTCCGCGACTGGCGCAGCCACGCCGAAGGCGATCGCAGGATTGATAACTAACTAGTCCTACATCAAAGCGACAGGGTAGTTCCGCCAAGAGGGGTTGTTGTGCTAAAAACAAGTCGGCGGTTTGAATTAATTTCTGCTGTTTACTAGGATTAATCGCCAGTAAACCATCTGCATCCCAATTATGGGCGCTGCGAGTTTTGACCTCCACAAAAGCGATCGCCCCAGATGTGCGATCTTGGGCAATCAAATCGATTTCTCCCCAACGACAACGCCAGTTGGATGCTAATAGCTGATAGTTCTTGAGGTGTAACCAGCGAGCCACCAACTGTTCTCCCAAAGTACCGATTTCTTTCATCAGAATTGGTTTTCCAAAGTTAAGGGTTGACTGCTTGAATTGTCCAGGTTTGATCGTCTTGCAAATTGTATAAACAACGTTGTTGGGGATCGCTTCTTAATTGGAGATGATCGATTCGCTGGGGAGTTAAGAGTAGGAGACAAAAATTATGATGGGGAGTATTAGTATCCTTCGGCTCGAATGCATAGGGGGACTTAAATTCGGAGTTATCTGCCAAGGGTTGAGCGGGAGCGGGCCAAGCAAATTGCGAGCGCCCTGGATCAGAGAGGTTGTGCCAAGTTGTTTGACGGGCTGTTTGTAAATCAGGATTCGGTTCTTGAAGCGTAATTACCTGGAGCTGCCCAGAGAGTCGAAACTGTTCACGGGTTTTGGTAAAGTACCAGCAAGCTTCAGCTATGGATTGATGCTCAATGTCTTGAATTTTAGCACTACGGATATCAGTAATAATTTTCAATTGATTCTGTTGATCATCTAAAAAACCCCGAAAAACCACCGTACGATTGGCGGGATAACCTGCTGAATTGACAGTAGCCAACTGAAAATAGCGAGAATGGGGTTGAGAGCGGTTGCGGTGAATGGCACTAGAGAGGAGCGATCGCCAAGGAGCAAGCATTAGGTAATGGGTAATGGGTAATGGGCATTGGTGACAAGTTAAGCTAAATTATTTTTAGTCAACTACTACATTTAGTGTCTAAAACTTATCTTTACCACTAGATGTAG
>JBJOPG010000213.1:0-14498 GCA_046050865.1 Cyanobacteriota bacterium | reverse complement strand
CGACCAGCCTACGAATACGAAGCGATCGCGCTTGAGCCAGTCATCTACGGCATCAAAGATACCGCGCTGCGCTGGTGCGCGTCCTACTGCTATTGTCATAATTTTTAAATCCTCTTGCTTAGATATATTGTTTTAGGCTGCAAGATTTGTCAAAAGGTACTTTTTCTATTATGCCTTGAGGTAGCTATCTCAAAATGTTGTTTGAGGAGTACCTAGTTTTATAAAACTTTACCAGATTACCAGGGGATATTTCCTGTCATCAGACGAAAGTTATCTTAAGATATCGTTACAAAATTAATTCTGTAGCTGAATCAAACTAACTATTTCAAAATAACACAAAACTATTGCTAGGAGGGAACAAAAGCTCATTTTCAGCAGATGTTTTTCTGCTCCTCATTCATGAGAGTTGCTAAATTATTATTAGCAAAAAATTTACAAAATAAAATGTTTTCGCCTTGAACCAGCTGCAAATAAACTCAAGGCTTAGGTTTCTTGAGGATGATCGAAAGTCTTTAGATTGATGATGTTTGATCGGCTCAACTGAATGAGAAAATGTAAACAATATCAAGGGCAGTACCAGATTCCCCAACTTTAAGACAAATATTTTAAGACAACTATGATGACAACAGATAAGACCCAACAACAGACTCTTCGGCAGGATATTCTTGGCTCTCGTAGACTTAGTAATTTATTGTGGGCGGTAATTATCACCATCGGCGGAGTCGGATTTCTACTGGCTGGGTTATCCAGTTATTTAAAAATCAACTTGTTAGTTGTTTCCGATACCAGTCAATTACAGTTTATTCCCCAAGGGGTAGCTTTGACTTTTTATGGTGTGGCGGGTTCATTGCTAGCAACGTATCTCTGGCTGCTGCTAGTTTGGAATGTCGGTGGTGGTTACAACGAATTTAACAAAGACACAGGGAGCCTAACGATTTCCCGTCAAGGTTATCCAGGTAAAAATCGCCAGGTAAAAGTGGAAATTCCCCTCACGGAGGTACAGTCCGTTAGGGCTGAAATTAGAGAAGGATTAAGCCCTAAGCGAGCCTTGTATTTACGCTCAAAACAAAGAAGAGATATTCCCTTAACTCGTGTAGGAGAACCGATTGCTCTGTCTACTTTGGAAAATCAGGGAGCAGAGTTAGCAAGATTTCTAGAAGTTCCTTTAGAAGGATTGTAAATCTCTAAATAGAAACAAGAGATCGCTTTATTGAGTAACTGAGCTAGTTGTAGCTTGGTAGGAAAGTAGGGGATTAGGGGATTAGGGAATTAGGGGATTAGGGCGGATAGGTTCCCCAAATCCTTACGAAAAGAGTTCCAGAAGATTAATAGATACGCAGCATCAGCGTCCAACGAATAGAATTCGTAATGTCACAGAGAAACTCTTTTCCCTTTTCCCAACCTAAGCAGATTAATTTGTTTCTTAGGAGCTACTGAATTTGATTATCAGCCCTTGACGCAGACTACTTGCTTAATGGTGGCAACAACTTCAACTAAATCTGATTGCTGTGCCATCACTTCCTCAATCGGCTTATAGGCTCCAGGAATTTCATCGATGATCTTACTATCTTTACGACATTCGACTCCCTGAGTTTGCTCGATCACATCCTCAACAGTAAACTCTTTTTTCGCTCTGGTACGAGACATTAACCTGCCAGCGCCGTGGGAGCAAGAACAATAGCTGTCATGATTGCCTTTGCCTTTGACAATGTAAGATTTCGTCCCCATCGAACCAGGAATAATCCCATAGTCTTCTGCTTGAGCGCGGACAGCTCCCTTGCGAGTTACATAAACGTTTTCCCCAAAGTGAACTTCTTTTTCAGCATAGTTGTGATGACAATTTACCGATAATAAAGGCTTAATCTCCTTGCCTCCCGTGACAAACTCTTCGACGATTCGTTTAAAACGCTCCATCATCACATCTCGATTAAAACGAGCATAATCCTGCGCCCACTGTAAATCGCGCCAATAAGCCTCAAATTCGGGCGTACCAGCGACAAAATAAGCCAAGTCAGGATCGGGCAAATTCAGATCTGCCAACTCTGCCAACTTTTTGCCCGTAGAAATATGACATTCAGCTAACTTGTTGCCAATGTGTCGGGAACCAGAATGGAGCATCAGCCAGACATAATTTTCTGTGTCCAGACAAAGTTCGATAAAGTGATTGCCACCACCTAAAGAACCCATTTGCTTTTGCGCCTTGTTATCTAGATCCTGTACTCCTGGATGTAGTTCCTTAAAATCTCGCCATCCTTGCCAATTGGTAACGCTCTTCTCAATGCGCTTATTGTCCCATCTACCGACAGGAATAGAGCGCTCGATCTGATGACGAATTTTCTTCAACTTTCCTTCCAGGCGATCGCCCGTAAAAGGCAGCTTCAGCGCAGCCATTCCGCAATTGTGAACAAACACTCCTGCACTTAGAGCGAAGTTATGGTACTCAGGAACGCTTAGGCAGTAAACGTCTTCTTTTTCTGCCAAAGGAGTTACCGAAACTACCTTGTGATTATAACCATGCTGATATTTGCGATGATTGTGAAGTCCGATGGGACTTTTAATTGCCTCTCCACAAGTTTCACAAGCATAAAGACGATTGGCAATTTCTTTGCTTTTAATCCTTCCCGTCTCGCTTTTGTTATACGCAATTAAAAATTGTTTGCCTCTTTCTCCATTACCTGCAACAGACTGATGAAAATGTTCAGGATTATTTTGCATGTAGCTAAGAATATTTGCTGTTCCTCTTCGAGCAAAGTATTCATGTCCTTCCTTCGTTAAAGCCTTATTTGCAAGAGCTTTTTGTCTTTTTGCTTCAAATTCTGGAGATTGCCAATAGGTATATTTCTCTACCAAAGAACGATGATAAGCAGAGTGATCGCAGTTCCCCATAAATTCGAGATTTTCAAGACTATTATCTGCTTTATTGAAATTCTTGTGATGAATAATAGTTCGTTGACCCGCAAATTTAGGAAGTTCGCCTAAAATCCCTGAATGAGCAACAATCCAATGAGCTTTTTGCCATCTTCCAGAGTAGTTTTGTTGAATCAAAGTATATCCATCTTTATCTACTTTGGAGTAGAAAGGCATCAAAGAATTATTTAGCTGAAGCTCACTAGCTGTTCGATAACTACCATCTCGCAGCATAAATTGATGGTCGGGAGTGCATCTAATCTCGCGGTCATTATCTAAAACCACCTTAATTAGATCGGTATTACTTCTCGTCTTTCTGGCGATCGCTTCTGCACAGACGATTTTGCCACTATCGGTACAAGCATAAACGTAGAAAGAGCGCTGTTGATTAGCTAGATCGGCAATTTCATACTCTTGCCCATCTATCAAAGGAACTTTTGTATCCCCTGTAAAACAACCAATATCAACTCCAACAGCAGCAGGAATTACCGCATCTTTCGTGGCAATAACTGAACCGACTAATGCTCCTTTGCCCAAATGAACATCAGGCATCAATGCCACATGCTTAAAAACAAAGGGAAGAGATGCGACATTTTTTGCCATTTGGACTTCTCGACTATCAAGCTGATGATTCGCCCAAGACAAGACTGGTTTGTTACTTGATAAATCTAATTGTTCGTGTGGCATAACTTTATTTCTTAATTACGTATATAGTACAAAATCTGTAATGGTTTTGCCGAGAAAATTGTAAAGATATACTTAAAACTACTTTCCCTTTCAGCTTTTCTCTTATTAAGCTACAACGGTCAATGTTATTAGCGATCATCAGTTGAGTTTTAGAATTATGATGCAAAAATGTAACGAAAAATCTAATGCGTGGTTAATCAAAATCTTTTCTTTGCTGTTAATTAGCAGTTTGGTATTGGGAGGATGCACTACCTCTACAACAGATATTTCGCAATCACCCTCATCATCTGATAATCTGGCAACTAATCAATCACAAGTGGCGAACGCCGAAAACAGTAATAAAATGAGTAATAATTTGCCCCAGTTAGAAGGGATGGCAAAGGTAGAATTGCAGGTTAATGGTTCTCCTGTCTTGATTGAAATCAATGGCACAGATGCACCAACAACTGCGGGAAATTTTGTCGATCTGATCAACCAAGGTGTATACGATGGACTAGTTTTTCACCGAGTTATTCCTGGATTTGTCGCTCAAGGAGGAGATCCCCAAGGAAAAGATCCTAAATTTAGTGGTCAATTAGGTACGGGAGGATTTATCGATCCAGAAACTGGTATGGAGCGTCGTATCCCCTTAGAGATCAAGTTAGATGGCGATGATAAGCCTACTTATAGTAAAGCCAAACTACCCAGTTCTGCCGTAGTTCTCAAGCACGATCGCGGAGTCATTGCGATGGCACGTTCAGGAATGCCCGATTCAGCTTCTTCTCAGTTCTATATTGCCCTAGAAGACTTACCTTCCCTGGATGGAGACTATGCTGTCTTTGGCAAGGTGGTTACAGGAATGGATGTAGTGGACAAAATCAAGCAAGGCGATCGCATTAGTACTGCCAAAGTAGTGTCAGGCTTAGACAACCTTAAAAAATAACTGGCTTTTGATGATTAGCAACGAGTCTCTAATTTACTCTAAATTTAAATAGTTTTAGATTCTCAGCTAATAATTTTCACCTAATTTCTCAAGCCTATGGATGTGGTTATTACTGGGATAGGATTAATTTCCTGTCTCGGTTCACTCCAAACAACCTGGTCAAGCATTTTACAAGGAAAATCAGGAATTAAGTCACGGCAGCTTTTTCCTCAACTTCCTGCTTATCCTTTAGGGATGATTGATGCTCAACCCAGTAACATCAGCGATTTAACTCAAAAGGTTCTAATTGATGCTCTAACAGATGCTGAGTTACAAGTTCCCTTAAATCAGAGTGGTGTGGTCATTGGTTCAAGCCGTGGTTGTCAAGCGATTTGGGAAGAGTTAGCAACCCAAAAACAAAAACATATTCCTAACTGGTTACAAACATTACCTCATCAACCTGCCCTGATTACAGGCAATTATCTCCAAACCACTGCTCCTGTATTAGCACCAATGGCTGCCTGTGCCACAGGAATTTGGGCTTTAGCTAGAGGTTATGAACTGATTAAAACTGGTCGGTGTGAAAGAGTGATTGCGGGGGCAGTAGAAGCGCCCATTAGTCCACTAACTTTAGCTGCTTTTGGTCAAATGGGGGCATTAGCTACGACGGGTTGTTATCCTTTTGATCGATCGCGAGAAGGTCTGGTCTTAGGAGAAGGTGGCGCGATGTTTGTTTTAGAAGAAGCAGCATTAGCCGCTCGTCGTCAAGCAAAAGTCTATGGCAAAATCCTTGGTTTTGGTTTAGCCTGTGATGCTTATCATGTCAGTTCTCCACAGGGTTTACATGGAGGCAGTGCAGCGAGGGCAATTAAACAGTCATTAGAACGAAGTAACCTAGAGCCAAAGGCGATCGCTTATATTCATGCCCATGGTACTAGCACCGTCTTGAATGATCGCCATGAAGCACAGTTAATTCAGCAAATCTTTCCCCAAAGGGTGGCAGTGAGTTCGTCCAAAGGAGCCACTGGCCATACTCTGGGAGCATCAGGAGCGATTAATACGGCTCTGACCCTGATGGCAATGAAGCACAACTACTTGCCTGCTTGTGTCGGCTTACAAGATCTGGCATTTGATTTAAATATAGTTACCGAGGCTAGAGCGGCCCAGATCAATCATGCCCTATGTTTTAGTTTCGGCTTTGGCGGGCAAAATGCGGTCATAACCTTGGGTAGATGAATTATGATGGTCATTATCAAAGAGCTATTTAAAGAGCAATTACTGTAGAAGTCTGACGTAAGTTTTGATAATAGCCACATATAATTGATAGTCGCAAGATAATGACTACCGCAACAGCTTTATTAACCCTGGAAGAATATTTTGCTTATGATGACGGTACAGAAAATCGTTATGAATTGGTGGATGGAAAATTAGTCTTAATGCCTCCTGAAAGCGATCGCAATAATTTAATTGCCCTCTACATACTAACCGAATTTTTAAAACTGATTCCAATTCGACTGATTCGTCATAAAGATACTGAGATTGTCGTCACGGGCAATCGTACTAGAGTTAGGATGCCAGATTTGCTGATTTTGACTGAAGAATTATTAGCCGCCATTGGCGGCAGAAGAGCCACTATAACCTCAGATATGCCTTCTCCTGTTTTAGCAGTGGAAGTAGTATCTCCAGGGAAAGTCAATCGGGATAGAGATTATCGTTATAAGCGTTCTGAATATGCAGCTCGGGGAATTCTGGAATATTGGATTGTCGATCCTGAATTGTCTAGAGTGACCGTCTTGTCTTTAATCGATGGTTTATACGAGGAAACTATATTTGAGAACGAACAAATCATAACCTCTACCATAGTCCCCCTACTCGATCTGACAGCAATACAACTTTTTAGCAATGGGCTGTAAGCTTAGAATTGTATTTTAATGATCAAATGCTTCCCAACAATCAAATCCCAAGACAAGTCCTGGGTAGTAAACATTCGTTAACAAATTGTTGAAATCCCTACCAACTATTAGAGAATAAGTACCTAGTAGCCTCTGATGATGGCATTTAAACCCAGAGATTGCTTTTAATAGAAAAAAGTTAAGTATTAACAATGGTAGACAGCCTTAAAAAACCACAGTTTGAGGAAGTACGCCCTGGAGTCAAATCTCCTGCGGAAGAGACTATTCTAACTCCTCGCTTTTATACAACTGATTTTGAAGAGATGGCCAATATGGACATCTCTCTCAACGAAGAGGAACTTCAAGCAATTCTAGAAGAATTTCGCGTTGATTATAACCGCCATCATTTTGTCAGGGATGAGCAGTTTCAAAAGTCTTGGGATAACATCAGCGGTGAAACTCGCAAGGTATTTATCGAGTTTCTAGAACGCTCCTGTACTGCTGAATTTTCAGGCTTTTTGCTTTATAAAGAATTGGGTAGGCGGTTAAAGGATAGAAGCCCTGTATTGGCGGAAATCTTTACTTTGATGGCCAGGGATGAAGCCCGTCATGCTGGTTTTTTGAACAAAGCATTGTCTGACTTTAATCTTTCTCTTGATTTGGGATTTCTGACTAAGAGCCGTAAATACACTTTTTTCAAGCCTAAATTTATTTTTTACGCTACTTATCTATCAGAGAAGATTGGCTACTGGCGCTACATCACTATTTTCCGTCATCTGCAACAGCATCCTGAAAACGAAATTTATCCCATCTTCAGCTTTTTTGAAAACTGGTGCCAGGATGAGAACCGTCATGGTGATTTCTTCGATGCCATCATGAAGTCTCAGCCCCAGTTTCTCAATGACCTCAAAGCCAGGCTGTGGAGTCGCTTTTTCTTGCTTTCTGTGTTTGCTACCATGTACCTCAATGATGTGCAGCGATCGCATTTCTATGAGTCTTTAGGCTTAGATGCCCGGGAATATGACAAGCACGTAATTAAGCAAACCAATGCTACTGCTGGCAGAGTCTTTCCTGTGGTGCTAGATGTAGAACACCCTGATTTCTATCAGCGCTTAGAAACCTGTATTGCTAATAACGAAAAACTAAGTGCGATCGCTAATTCTAATGCTCCAGCACCCATTAAACTCTTGCGGAAACTACCCCTCTACATTTCTAATGGTGTAGAATTGATCCAAATGTACTTTATCAAACCAATTCGTGTAGATCAATTGGCTGATACTGTTCGTTGAAACTCGTTAGTTTTTTAAGTTGTTTTTCAATAAAGCTGTGGGCAGTGTGTAGATAATATCAATGACATTATCTACAACACTAAAGTTTGAATACTTCCCTAACTAGCTAAAGTACCCAAACTCCCTATTACTATGAACTGTCAGGCTGATTTTATGCATCATAGTCAGCTTTTGACTTTCTAAAACTCAAGTTATGCCTTTAAAGGTTCTTACGCAATTTTTGTAGATGCTCTTGTAAATACTTTAGATCGCTTAGCGCGGTATCAAGCTGCTGCTTTTCTAATTCTGGGGAAACCACTGGTTTGTTATTGATAACATTATTTACGGAAATTTGCAGCTTAGATAGCAAAATCTCTAATTCTTGAGCGATCTCAATGCGATCGCATCTGGAATTTTCATCAACAGTTTCTTTTGAATGTAAAAGATCTAGCTCATCTAACTCAACTACTATTGGTTCGGTAGTATCACTTGATAATTGCTGCGTGTTTTCTGTTTTTAGTTGCTTAACTGTTCGCTGTAGCGTTTCGATAACTCCATACATTTCCATTGGATCAAAAACTCTAAGCAAAGTGGTTTGAGTTACTATCCCCAATTCTTGTCCCCAATTCCAAGATACTACCAATCTACGTACTCGTCGGCGCTGCATTTCTTGATGAGCTGTCCAGAGAGAATCTTCAGGAGTCAGCAGAAATAGAGGAGTACTCATGATATCTCCTGCGCTTATTTTAGATAACATTAGATTGAGAGATTGGAACTGCATAATATCCCGTTCGGTGACGATACCCACAGGTCGAATAATATCTTCATCTTTATCGTCTTCTCGGGTAATAACAATGCAACTAACCCGAAAAGTAGCCATTAATTTCGCCAAATCGATCGCAGCATAGTCCATAGAAGCACAAATAACTTTGGTCGTCATTACTTCTGACACTCGCCTCAATTTTAGAAGATTGGTCGGTCGAAGAATTTGACGAATACTTTCGGGGGAAACTACACCTACCAATCGATCACGATCATCTACGATCGGTAGATGGCGAATGCGATAGCGACGAAACAAAAACAAAGCTGCAAAAATATCTTGAAAGTGATCTTCTTTGAGGGTAATCACTGGCTGATTCATCACCTCGCCAATTTTTACTCCTACAAAGCTGGTATGGTTCGCCACCAGTCTGACAATATCCCGCTCTGTGAAAATCCCCAGTAATTGCGAATTCTCCATGACTAGCACACAGCTAGAGCGAGACTCATTGATAGAAATATCCTCTGTTGACAAGTTCGAGTTTGCCAGCAGGCAACTTTGACCTCTGGTCTCACTCATTAAAGCGATCGCATCTACGAGTAAAGTTTCAGCAGTAACCGTTAAAGGTTGAAGATCGAGAGCCTCATTCATCGCTGGAGCATTAATAAATGAGTCATTTACTTCCATCTCAAGACCTTCTTAGGGATGTTACAAAACAATAAACTAAAAACTATAAATAATATTCACTTTATTGGCATAAAGGTGTACTATAGAGAGATGTTACAAGAAAAAAGCTATAATTAATATGCAGAAGCAATTATGACTCAAATAGGTTGTTGAAGAATTGCCGTTTGAACGGGGTTTATATGTGTCTCAATCTTACAGCTTTGGGGTGTATGTTGTTTGATCGAGACCCTCTCAAAAAATAAAGAAAGTATGTATTGGTTTATTTAACACCAGATATGCGAGAACTTTTACCGTAGATTCGGTCTAAAACCCTCTTGACCGAAATTCTTTGCCACTGCTGACCGCGTTTAGTTGGATATTCATTTTGATTCAGCCAATCAGCAATTTGTTGTAAAGACTTACCAGATTTATGATGACGGCGAATCAGTTCGATGATTTCCTGTTCTTGAGGGTCTTCAATTAGTTCACCATCCACCGTACGTTGTCCGAAAGCGGGAGATCCGTACCCAGCATAGCCACCGCTAGCAGCTTTTTCTTGTCTACCGCGATCGAGTCTCGACCAAATTTCGTAATTATCCAAGTTTTCAGCAGTCATAACCCTTAAATATTCAACAACCTTACTTTGTAGTTTATCAACACCAAGATAATAACAACTAAAAATTTTAACTTTTCCATTTACATCTAGCAAAAAAACTATGACTAAAGCAGCTTTTGTACAAGACAACGAATTCGAGCAACTTATAACTTTTGAAGTGCCTGTAATTATTGACTATACAGCAACATGGTGCGGACCTTGTCGCGTCATTGCTCCTTTGATGGATCGACTGGCAGAGGAATATGCAGGACGCGCCAAAGTAGTCAAAATAGACATCGATCAAAACAAAGAAAATACCAAAAAATTTGGTGTTCGTAGCATTCCTGCGGTTCTTATTTTCAAGCAAGGTGAGGTAGTGGAAAGACTGGTAGGTGTAGCTCCCTATGAAACCTTCTCTGAAGCCTTAGAAAAGCATCTTTAGGTTATGTACCCGATGGTTGGAGATCAGACTGATTAAATAAGCATTGATCGCCTTGAAAAGCTAATAGTTTCACATCGATTGTAGAAATTTCGCCATGAATATGAATCAAATAATTAGATGTCCCAATTGTGGTAGCCAAGCCGAGCGTCGTTATTTTACTAGCAACGAAGCAATCTATAATTCCTGTCCCAACCATCAGGTACTTCAGACGGAATGTCCTGTTTGCGATTATTTAATGGTGATGTGTTCTCGCAATGCCAGCGTTATTGAAGCTCATGCGCCAAGTACTTCGGTTTTTCAATGCGTGGAGCGCAATCAAATCTTAACGGGGAATGAGCCAAAGATTTATCCTCAAAAATCTTTGGCAAGTTTCATACTCGATCTCGCCATCTAAGATTTCTCTGAAATAGACTCGACCGCATAGTTATGGGAAAAACAATTTTGGTAATAGATGATGAAGTCTCAATACGGGAATTAATTGAGACGATTGTAGACTTATATGGATTTAAGGCTATTACGGCAGAAAATGGTTTAATCGGCTTGCAGTTGATCAAAGAACAGATGCCAGATTTAATCATTTGCGATTTGGTAATGCCAGAGTTGAATGGCTACGGGGTGTTACAAGCAGTACGCGAAAAGCCGAAAACAAGAAATATACCCTTCATTTTTTTAAGTGCCAGTATCAATCCAGGTATTCAGGATTTAGGGATAAAACTAGGAGCTAATCATTGCCTGACCAAGCCATTTTTACCTAACGAATTACTTGATGTAATTTTTATATATCTAAACAATTAACTTAAATACTCAAAGGAGAGCCAAGGAATGATAAAAGCAGAAGAAATTATGACCGCAGAAGTAGTTACCATTCGCGGTTCGGCAACGGTAGCTGAGGCAGTCAGGCTCATGAAAGATAAAGGACTGCGAGCCGTGATAGTCGATCGCCGCCATGACAGCGATCCCTATGGGATGATAACTGAAACTGACATTGTTTATAAAGTAGCAGCCTATGGACATGATCCTAATAAGATGCGGGTTTATGAAATTATGACCAAACCCTGTATTACAGTAGCTCCAGAATTAGGCGTAGAATACGTAGCTCGTTTGTTTGCTAACAGTCGCCTTCGTCGCGCTCCTGTAGTTAAAGATAAATTACTAGGAATTATTTCGGTCAGCGACATTCTGCATAAAAGCGATTTTGTCGAGAAGCCCAAAAAAATGTTTATCGAAGATCGCATTGAAGCTGCTCGGGAAGAAGCTCGTGCCATCTGTGCAGAGAAAGGAGCAACTTCTGGTAAATGCGCTGCTGCTTGGGATATTGTCGAAGAATTGCAAGCAGAAATCGCAGATCGCAAGGCAGAAAAAGAAACTAAAACTTCCCTGGACATTTACTGCGAGGCTAACCCAAATGCCAATGAATGCCGTATTTATGAAGATTAAGGGTTTTCATCTAAATAAAAAAAGTCTATGAAATTTTTTGATAAATTATATGACGCGATCGATTACAATCAGAGCTTACTTTGCATAGAACTAAACCCCGATCCCGATGTGTGGTCTAACTACTATGGTTCTTGGGAAAGTGTTAGCGTTAACATTTGGGGTATGCTGGAATGGTTGGAATTTATTATTTTGCAAACAGCAGATTTAGTCTGTGCCTATAAGCTGAACTTGGAATTCTATCGAGTCTTGGGCTCGCCAGGACTAGAATTGTTACGCAATACTTTAGAGGCGATTCCCAACTATATTCCAATCATCTTAGATGCCAAACCCAGCGACATCAATTCAAGTACGATTTTTGCTCTGACTGCTTTTTCAGACTGGCAAGTTGATGCTGTTACTGTTAATCCCTATGCTGGACAAGATGAGGTGGTACCGTTTTTAGTTTATCCCGACAAGGCTGTTTTTGTTCTCTGTACCACAGCTAATCCTTCTGCTGCCGTCTTGCAGGAATATCCTTCAGCCGAAACACCCTTTTACTTAAATTTAGTCAGACAAGCTAAAACCTGGGGAACTCCAGAACAAGTAGGATTAGAAGTAGGAGGTAGTGCCGATATCTTCGCCAAAATTCGTGCTGTTGCGCCCGAACAGCTAATTTTAGCTGGTGAATTGACAAGTGACTTTCAGGAAATTTTAAAAGCAGGACTAACTACTAATAGTGGTGGCCTAATTATTACCGTTCCCCAAGATATGTTAGCTGAGGAATATCCTCGAAAAGCAATTCAAGCGCTACGTGAAGAAGTTAACCAAGTTAGAGCTGAAATCACTCAGTCTAGCCCTAACTGTTCGCTTTGGCTGCCCGATGTTTGCTTGTTTGAGCAACACCGCCACAAAGATTTAATTTTGCAACTCTACGATATTGGCTGCATTCACTTTGGCGAATACGTTCAGGCATCTGGAGCGACTTTTCCTTACTATATCGACCTACGGATGATTATTTCCCATCCCCAGATATTTGAGGGGGTACTCAGT
Source organism: Cyanobacteriota bacterium (assembly GCA_046050865.1). Classification (GTDB taxonomy): domain Bacteria; phylum Cyanobacteriota; class Cyanobacteriia; order Cyanobacteriales; family Xenococcaceae; genus Waterburya. The sequence goes on along the minus strand of JBJOPG010000213.1, from coordinate 1,914 downwards.
GCTTATGCCAATATTCTCAAAGATTTAGAGTTCGATTGCATCGCGGGTATTCCTTACGGTTCTCTACCTACGGCTACTGGTTTGGGATTGCGTCTAAATTATCCGATAATTTTTCCGCGCAAAGAAGTCAAAACCCATGGTACGCGTCGGTTGGTTGAAGGCAAATACCGCCAAGGAGAAACAGTAGTAGTAATTGACGACATTCTGATTAGTGGAAAGAGCGTCATCGAGGGTTCAGAAAAGCTTCGTTCTGTGGGCTTAAACGTTAGAGATATTGTCATTTTTATCGACCATGAAGAAGGCGTAAAAGAAAAACTAGAGAAAAACGGCTATCAAAGCCATGGTGTTTTAACAATTTCAGAAATTGCTCGAACTCTGTATGAAGCAGGTCGTGTCAATCGAGAGCAATGCCAAGTTTTATTGAAAACAGCAGCTTAAATTTAATTTATTTTTACCAGGAGAAATAACTATGATTAAAGCAGAAGAAATTATGACTAAAGACGTTGTCACCATTAGCGGTTCGGCAACGGTAGCTGAAGCGGTAAAGCTTATGAAGGAAAGGGGTTTGCGCGCTATAGTTGTACAACGTCGTAGCGAAAACGATCCTTATGGGATGGTTACAGAAACAGATATCGTTTATAAAGTAGCAGCCTATGGACACGATCCTAAGAAAATGCGGGTTTACGAAATTATGACCAAACCCTGTATTACAGTAGCTCCAGAATTAGGCTTAGAATACGTGGCTCGTTTGTTTGCTAATAGTCGCCTTCGTCGCGCTCCTGTAGTTAAAGATAAATTACTAGGAATTATTTCAGTCAGCGATCTTCTCAATAAAAGTGATTTTGTTGAAAAGCCGAAAAGCAACTTCGAGTTGTACTGCGAAGAGAATCCTAGCGCACCTGAAGCCAGAATCTACGAAGACTGAATTTGAGAGGCGATCGCTACGGTGATTCCTAAAGAATAAAACAACCCTCACACCACTACTGGGGAGTTTTTTGTAGGTCTGCTCTCTCTTCTGCTAGAATCGCTCCCTCTACGGGACATACCTGTAAACAGATGCCACAGTCAATGCAGGTGGCGAAATCAATCCAGTACCATTCTGTGCCTTTCACATTTTTTCCAGGGCCATCGTGAATACAGGCGACAGGGCAAGCATCAACACAATCAGCTACTCCTTCGCAAATATCAGTAACAATAGAATGAGGCAAAACGAAATTCTCCTTGAAATTTTATTAAAAAAGCTTAGCCCTAAAGGATTCCCTTCGGTCAGCTTAGAGCTAAAGCGAAGCCTTTATTACAGCTTTAGTCTGTGTTTGAGATTCTAACAGAATTAGACCAGCTTAAAATCCCCTTCTCTCCATCCAAATAAACTGGTTGTCCTACCGGGAGTGCCGCGTTAACTCCATCATGACCAAAAGGCAGATCATAAATTAACGGTATCCCTAAATCTTCTAAGCGATCGCCTAATACCTCAGTCACAGTCCAACTATTCGTCCCAGGATAAGGTTCGCAACGGCTAAAACGACCCAGGGCAATACCTTTAAGCTGATTTAAAATCCCCATCATCCGCCATTGGGTTAACATCCGATCAATCCGATAGGGATATTCTGTAACATCTTCCAAAGCTAAAATTGCCCCTGTCAAGTTAGGCTGCATAGCGGTATTTAACAGATGAGTCGCTACCGTCAAATTTCCTGGAAGTAAAATTCCTGAAGCCTGTCCTGCAAAGCCTGGCTTGCCCTGTAAAGTTTCCAGGTTGCCTGTTTCTAAATAATTAAACATTCTGGAGATCGCCCATTCTGGTTCCGCAGCTAAAGTAGTTAACACCGCACCATGAAGACTAGACACTCCCTCCCTCGCCAAGCTCCAGAGCAGACTAGTCACATCAGAAAACCCAATGATCCATTTGGGATT
>JBJOPG010000212.1:0-8758 GCA_046050865.1 Cyanobacteriota bacterium | reverse complement strand
ACGATGTAACGGTCAAGCCAAGAGGTTAATCTAGCCAAATTAGATACTGCCGCAATCACCGTCAATTCATATAGCTTGTCGATGTAAAAATCATAAGCTAACAAGTCTTGGAAGAAACGCAGAGTAAGATTACTCGATCGCGCCCAAGCTTTCCGTACCTTAATGGTAGAACCAATGATACATCCGAGGGCACCAGAGGCGATGATCAAGGGGGTGGCATAGTTCGTAATTAATTCAGGCTGCTTAAGGGCTAGGGGGGTATTAGGACTCAGCCATAATGACCACTGGGCAGGAGCGAAAGCGGTAATTAGTGTAACCACTATTAAAGACACCATGGGCACCGACATTTGCCACGGCACTTCGGGGGCGCGACGGGTTTTGACCTTAGCAGGACCGAGAAAAATAACTCTAAACAATCGCGTTAGGTTAATTGCCGAAAAGATGTTCACAAACATGACAATCACCAGTAACCACCAGTCCACATCCCAAGCACCACTAAACCAACGATGATAAGTCCAGAAAATTCCCAGAGGAGAAAAGGCAATCAGACCTGCTGCCCCCACTAGAAAAGACAAACTGGTAGCAGGCATTCTCGACCATAAACCACCCATTTCCGTCACGTTTTGATTATTGGTAGTCAAGATCACCGACCCGGCACTCATAAATAAAAGCGCTTTAGCGATCGCATGACTAAACAAGAGCAAAAAAGCAATATCCACCTGTCTTAAACCTACCGCAATAAACACCAAACCCATATAAGCACTAGTGGAATGGGATAAAGCTCGTTTAATATCTATCTGGGCGATCGCCATTAAGGAAGTCCCAATCGCGGTAACAGCCCCGATCAAAATCAAGGCATGGGCGGAAACAGGGGAGAGGGTGGTTGCTGGCTCTAATTTTATTAACACATAAGCTCCCGCTGACACCACAATAGAATTCCGCATGATGCCGGCGGGGTTAGGCCCCTCCATGGCTTCGTCTAGCCAGAGATTGAGGGGAAACTGAGCACATTTCCCAATCGGGCCGGCAATTAAAGATAAACCTAAAAAAGCCGCCACTGTCGGAGGGACTTGATTGCCCTGCACCCAAGTTTCTAACTGGGAAAAATTCAAGCCCTCTCCATAACTCGAAAGAGCGACAATCCCCATCAATAGAGCAATATCGCCGACTCGTTTAGTCAAAAAAGCATCCCTGGCGGCGGTAACCACTAAGGGCTGGGCATACCAAAAGCCTACCAACAGGTAAGTAGATAAAGTCAGTGCTTCTAATAAACAGTAACTCAAGAGTAAAGAATCGCTCAGGGCCAAACCCGCTAAGGCAGCTTCAAAGAAACCCATCAAAGCAAAAAAGCGTGCCAAAGACCAGTCTTTTTCCATATATCCTAGAGCATATATTTGCACTAATAAGCTGATCCCCGTGACTAACTCCAACGCACCAAAACTGACGGGAGAAAGCTCAAAGGAAAAAGTTAAGTCAAGATCTGCTACTTGTAGCCAATGAAAAATCAATTGCTGGGCTGGTCTGCTCCAACTCAGATTAAAAATAATCAAACCGTGGATAAAACCTACCACTGTCATCAGGATATTAATATACGCCGCAGGACGAGGCCCCGTTTGACGCACAACACCTAAAGACCAAGGGATAGTAATCAATGCACCTATTAAACTATAGGTAGGTATTAACCAAAAATTTTCTAATAGAAAGTCAGTCATCAAAACTGTCTCAGGATTTACTACAGCAGAATTTATAATTACGAGTCCTCAAGCCAACTAGCCTTGAATTTGTATCAGGTCAACAGGAAAACTTAAATTTATTTTTCTTAAAGCCCTATCTTACCAGCTATTACGTCCCTAAACTTTTTAAAATCAAACCATTAATCAAGCCTTGATTTTTCTGTCCAGGATTAGCCCAAAAGAGTCTTTGTTTACTGATAGTTAATCAAGAGTCAAAATCATTTTGCCCCGACATTATAAAAAAATTATAAAAAACACTTATACCACCAATAACTACTGTCTGTAGTCAAATATTATGTTGCTTTTTTGACCAGGTATTAATTCTCATTAACAATCGAATTAAAAAATATAATCATGTTTTATATTGTCAAAGGAGTCACGGTTACTTATGCTTGATCATAGAAGTAAAAAAATTAGTCTTGGCTTTTTTGTTGCTTCTATAAAATGGTTAATTTTTTGGATGATGCGGTTTCAGCTATCTTCGTGTCCAACCCCAAAAGAGAAATAGTTAACTATATATCAACTATATAGTTTATAGTTTTCTATGAACCATTCAGGTTGGGTTTAGCAAGCCACATTTAGGAGTGATGACGCACGGCATGGTTGACAAGGTGGTTTTCTTACCTCAACTGTTAGGCAGGTTTGTTGCGCGTATATCTGGTTTGAAGAGGAAATAAAATAATGTCAATTGCGGTTGGAATGATTGAAACTCTGGGATTTCCAGCAGTGGTGGAGGCAGCAGATGCCATGGTTAAGGCTGCTCGTGTAACCTTAGTCGGCTACGAAAAAATCGGTACGGGTCGCGTGACGGTGATCGTCCGTGGCGATGTTTCGGAAGTACAAGCTTCTGTGGCGGCTGGGGCTGAATCTGTTAAAAGAGTCAATGGTGGTCAGGTATTGTCGACCCACATCATTGCTCGTCCTCACGAAAACCTCGAATATGTCCTACCCATTCGCTACACCGAAGAAGTAGAACAGTTTCGCTCCTACTAATAAGTCAGTAACTCAAATTAGTAATCACAATACTTAAACACTTAGTAAATTTAGCAAAACGTGGCTAGCAACATAGCTAGCTGTAAAGGAGTAAAAATTATGTCAATTGCAGTTGGAATGATTGAAACCTTAGGTTTCCCTGCGGTAGTAGAAGCAGCAGATGCTATGGTGAAAGCAGCCCGTGTAACTTTGGTGGGGTACGAAAAGATCGGTACTGGTCGCGTTACCGTAATCGTTCGTGGTGATGTATCCGAAGTTCAAGCTTCTGTGGCAGCAGGTACTGAGAACGTAACCAGAGTCAATGGTGGTCAGGTATTGTCTACTCATATCATTGCTCGTCCTCACGAAAACCTGGAATATGTTCTGCCTATTCGTTACACCGAAGAAGTAGAACAGTTCCGCACCTATTAATAAATTATTAAAAGACCAGGCTGAACCCAGTTCATCCCAGAATTAATAGCAGATTAAGCAATTAAATGACCATGTTCCGCCAAGGCGGAACATTCTTAGAAAATTCAGGAGTAAAAGATTATGTCAATTGCAGTTGGAATGATTGAAACCTTAGGTTTCCCTGCGGTAGTAGAAGCGGCAGATGCGATGGTGAAAGCAGCTCGTGTAACTTTGGTAGGATATGAAAAGATTGGTACTGGGCGCGTTACCGTAATTGTCCGTGGTGATGTATCCGAAGTCCAAGCATCCGTCGCTGCAGGGACAGAAAACGTAGCGAGAGTAAACGGTGGTCAGGTACTGTCTACTCATATTATTGCTCGTCCCCACGAAAACCTGGAATACGTTCTGCCTATTCGCTACACCGAAGCCGTAGAACAATTCCGTGAAAGTGTCAATCCTCGTCCTCTAAGAAGACCATAAAATTAGTTTAGGCAACATGGTATGCAGATAGCCCAGGTTCGTGGCACGGTAGTTAGCACGCATAAAACCCCCAGCATGAGAGGAATTAAGTTGCTTTTGGTGCAATACATTGATGAATCAGGTCAACTTCTTCCTAAATATGAAGTTGCTGGGGACTTGATAGGAGCTGGTGTTAGCGAATGGGTCTTGGTTAGTCGCGGTAGTGCGGCAAGAATTGAGGCTGGTCAAGAAGCAAAACCTCTGGACGCTACCATCGTTGGCATTATTGATACGGTTAACGTCGAGCGCCATGAGCTTTATAGCAAAAAAGAAGCTGAAAGATTGACCTAAAGTTGATTGGTAAAGAATATAGTTACATTGATTTGATTTGTAAGATAGTTCGCCCATTTACGGTCAAGACCTAAAGCATTAGTTTCGCGTCCGTCTCGTACCAAGACCTTAGCTGAGATTTCGCCAGCAGGGTCGCTTATCAAGTTAGTTTAGGAGGAATTGAGACAATGGCAGCCCGCACCAAGGCGGCTCCCCCAACTCCGTGGTCAAATGATTTAGCAACACCAAAGGTAGATGAAAGTGCTTATGTGCATCCTTTTTCTCGCCTGATTGGTGATGTGAGGATCGGCGCGAATGTTTTTGTTGCTCCAGGGAGTTCCATTCGAGCCGATGAGGGAACGCCTTTTTTCATTGGAGAAAGCAGTAATATTCAAGACGGTGTTGTAATTCATGGTTTAGAACAGGGTCGCGTCATTGGTGATGACAACCAAGAGTACTCTGTTTGGATTGGGAAAAACACCTGTATTACTCACATGGCACTAATTCATGGGCCAGCTTACATTGGGGATGAATGTTTTATTGGTTTTCGCTCCACTGTGTTCAATGCCAAGGTGGGGAACGGCTGTATTGTGATGATGCACGCTTTAATTCAAGATGTAGAAATTCCTCCTGGTAAGTATGTTCCTTCGGGATCAGTAATTGTCAATCAGCAGCAGGCAGAACGTCTACCAAATGTAATTGATAGCGATCGCTCTTTTGCCAATCATGTTGTCGAAATTAATGAAGCTCTTTTAGCTGGTTATCGCTGTGCCGATGATGAGGCTTGCGTTAATCCCCAAGTCAGTAAAGTATCGAAAAACCAAGGAACAGACGTAGCTCTGAATTCCGATATTAACGATCAGAGTGAATATACAAATTCAGTAAGTAATATGAGTTTAAGTTCAGATATTAAAACCCAAGTGCGATCGCTACTAGCGCAAGGCTGTATCATCAGCACCGAACATGCTAACCAGCGTCGTTTTAGAACCAAATCATGGTTGACCATAGGTCAAATTGATGGCAGAAATGAAAATCAAGTTGTTGCCAGATTAGAGTCTGTGCTTCATGAATACCAGGGAGAATATGTCAGATTAATTGGTATTGACCCCAGAGCCAAAAGAAGAGTTGCCGAAGTTGTGATCCAGCGCCCTGAGGACACTCCAGGGGAAGGAACGGTCAGAAGTGTGGCGACCCATGCCACCAACAAAAGCCGTAGCGGCAGAAATCGTAACTCTGTTCAGGCTAGCGGTAACTTGGGTAATGGTGCTGCTCAAGAAATTAACAGTCTCATTGCTCAAGGCTGTAGCATCGGCATCGAACATGCGAATCAGCGTCGTTTTAAAACCAAGTCTTGGCTGACCGTCGGACAGGTTAGTGGTAATCAAGTCTTTAATGCGATCGAACAGGCTGCCGCTGAGTATCCTGGGGAATATATCCGTGTGATTGGGGTAGATGCGGAGGCGAAAAGAAGAGTCGCTGAGATCATTGTTCAGCGTCCTGGGGATAACCCTGTTCAGTCTAATGGTAGTTCTCCTAGCTATAGTAATGGAAACAGTCACAGCTACAGCAGTAACCAAGACCATGGTCACAGCTACGGCAGCAGCAATGGCATTGGTAGGCTTGGTGCTAAGATTATCCAAGAAATTCGTTCTTTACTCGCTGCTGGCTTTAAGATTGGCACCGAACATGCTGATAAACGTCGTTTCAAAGCTCAATCTTGGAAAACCTGCTCTCCCATTGAAAGTAATCGGGAATCAGAAATCATCGCTGCTTTGGAAGCTTGTTTAGTAGAGCATTCTGGTGAATATGTGCGGCTGCTGGGAATTGACCCTCAGGCAAAACGTCGAGTTGCCGAAATGATCATTCAACGCCCAGGAGAAGGCTCAGCTGTTCAGTCTGCTCCTAGCTACAGTAATTCTAGTTACAGCAATGGCAGTAGTAATAGTAGTTTAGGGTCTGGAGGCAATGGTCGAAATGGCAGCTATGGTGGCAATCGATTAGATTCCACAGCTTTACAAGAATTGCGATCGCTACTTTCAGCTGGCTTTAAGATTGGCACCGAACATGCGGATAAGCGTCGGTTCAGAGCGCAATCTTGGAATAGTTGCTCTCCTATCGAAAGCCGCCATGAATCAGATGTCGTAGCTGCTTTAGAAGCTTGTCTGGCAGAACATTCTGGAGAATACGTACGCATGATCGGCATTGACCCTCAGGCAAAACGTCGGGTGGCAGAAACGATCATTCAACGACCATAACGCCAATTTTAGAGGTGACATTAGCGACCAAGGAGCAATGGAGCAGTTTGTTGTGCAATAACAGTCAAGATTGACCCTCAAAACTGCTCCAGCATCTCACCTGTACGTTTATTTTTCTTCATGATATATCTCCCACCTCCACAACCCAGTTTAAACAAAGATATTCGCGTTAGTGGCGATGTAGAGATTCATCCTACGGCATCTTTAGCATCAGGAGTAATCTTACAAGCTGGTATCAATCAGAAAATTATTGTTGGTGCCGATGCTTGTATTGGGATGGGAGCAATTATTAATGCTGCCCAGGGTTCGATCGACATAGGTAGCGGAGCAATTTTAGGCGCGGGAGTCTTAATTATTGGAGCAAGTAAGATCGGTAACAATTGTTGCATTGGCACTTCCAGTACGATCTTTCAATCAGATGTGGCACCAATGGTGGTGGTGGAGCCTGGTTCGGTCTTGGGAGATAGTTCTCGTCAGGTAGAGCAAGATACCAGCCAACAGCCAAGATTTACGTCAAGTAATCATCAAAATGTTCCCTCTGTGAGGACTAAATCTAACCAGGCTTTTTTCTCTGATCCTCAAACGGTTCAAAACTCTAATAAAGCTGATAATTCCTCTGCTGCAATCCAAGTTGAAACCTCTGCTCAAACTCCTGCTAATTTGAAGAAAAAACCTGTAGTTGGTCAGCTTTATATCAATGAACTTTTAATCACTCTTTTTCCTCACAATAAAACTTCTTCTCCAGATCCATGGGATTCATGAAATTCGGATGTTAAGCAACATTACCGAATAATAACCCAATAAACTGACAAGTATTTATTCTTATTTATTATATTTTTAACTAGCTAATGCAAATCTTAATTTGTGTTGGCTTTTTGCTGTTTAAGCAATAATTAATCAAATCTAGAAGCTATTTAACCAAGAAAAAAAATGAGTAAAAATACTTAGCTTGTCGTTTTTGTATCTAAGTCAGAGTATCTTGTAAGCGACAAAATAAAGAAAATATTAATAATTCTTAATTTTATTTATTTTCCGAGAAATGATTAGTTTCTTTTATGCATTGTAAAAAATAAACCAATCAAAATCGAGTCAAAAATACTCACTAAGTATTAACATTCATGATATTCTATTAACATAAGAAATTACTGAAGAGAAATAGCTTATTCTGCTATTTATAGCAACGGGTTTTTTAGGACTGAGAAACATCTTTCTACTGATTTTTTTAACGGTATTATAGAGTCACCTACTAATTTATCTGCTGATCTCGTAGGATCTGGATTGAATGAATGGGATAAGGTTTGATCGGAGCAAAAGATTTAGTCTTAATTCAAAAACCTTCGCGTGGCATGACCTTCAGTCTGTCATAACGACTGGCTCTATAGAGAAAGTAAAAATTAAGCGTTTAATTTATGGAGGAATGACCAAAGATGGCAACTAAGACAGGTGCTGGATTTAAGGCTGGTGTACAGGACTATCGACTAACTTACTACACCCCAGACTATACCCCGAAGGATACAGACCTTTTGGCTTGTTTCCGCATGACGAATCTTCTACTGGTACATGGACAACAGTATGGACTGATGGTTTAACTGATCTCGATCGCTATAAAGGTCGTTGTTATGAAGTTGAGCCTGTTCCTGGTGAAGACAATCAATATTTCTGTTTTGTTGCTTATCCCATGGACTTGTTTGAAGAAGGTTCTGTAACCAACATTCTAACTTCTTTGGTAGGTAACGTATTTGGTTTCAAAGCTCTACGGGCGCTACGTTTAGAGGACATTCGTTTCCCTGTAGCTTTGCTCAAAACCTTCCAAGGACCTCCTCACGGAATCACTGTAGAAAGAGACCTATTGAACAAATATGGTCGTCCTTTGTTGGGTTGCACCATTAAACCTAAGTTAGGTTTATCTGCTAAAAACTACGGTCGTGCCGTATATGAGTGTCTTCGCGGTGGTCTAGATTTCACCAAAGATGACGAAAATATTAACTCACAACCTTTCATGCGTTGGCGCGATCGCTTCTTATTTGTACAAGAAGCTATTGAAAAATCTCAAGCTGAAACCAATGAAGTAAAAGGTCACTATTTAAACGTGACTGCTGCTACTTGTGAAGACATGATGGAACGTGCTGAGTTTGCCAAAGAAATTGGTACTCCTATCGTTATGCATGACTTCCTGACTGGTGGTTTTACTGCTAACACTACTTTGTCTAAATGGTGTCGTCGTAACGGTGTCTTACTCCACATTCACCGCGCAATGCACGCTGTAATTGACCGTCAAAGAAATCACGGTATTCACTTCCGCGTTTTGGCTAAATGTTTGCGTCTGTCTGGTGGTGACCACCTCCACTCAGGTACTGTGGTTGGTAAACTTGAAGGTGAACGTGATATCACTCTAGGTTTTGTTGACCAAATGCGTGAAGACTATGTAGAAGAAGATCGCTCTCGTGGTAACTTCTTCACTCAAGATTGGGCTTCTCTTCCTGGAGTCATGCCTGTCGCTTCTGGTGGTATCCACGTGTGGCACATGCCTGCACTGGTGGAAATCTTTGGCGATGATTCTTGTCTCCAGTTCGGTGGTGGTACTTTAGGACACCCTTG
>JBJOPG010000211.1:0-7862 GCA_046050865.1 Cyanobacteriota bacterium | reverse complement strand
ACACAACTTGTACAAAATTAGTTCTGAATTTCCAAATAATCTACTCATGACCAAAAAAGCTAGAAGCTAGAGGCTAGAAGCTTAAAACGAATTACTATTAAAGACGAACAAAATTAGTACACCTTTTCTCTCCTGAGGGTGGTTTGGCACAAGCACGGACTTGAATATTTTTTCCTGGTGCCATGTCTGCATAATGTTCATCCCATTGATCCACCGGGACGATCGCCGAGCCATATCTTTTACCTTGGCGGTCTTCTATGTAGTGAATTGAACGATAGGGGGCTTCTGATTTTGCCCATACCGCATTGCAGGCGTTCGAGTGACGGATTTCTAGCCGATAAGGCTTGAGCTTGTGATCTAATGTGTAATTACCAGTATTAGAAGTAATAGTTTGAGCATCGCGATCGCATTTATTATCGACGGGATCGCGGTTAACACAAGTAAGATTATTACACAGAGGAGTATTGGCAACATTGCTAGCAGTTACTCCTTGTTTAAAGTTACTCCCCAAACTAAATAAGCCCAAAATAGACAAGGGTAAAAACACCACACCCAATAACATAGACCAAGATAACTTGGATTTTATAGGTAATTTAGCAACTAATTTGGCTAATGGTTGCTGGGGAAACTGCTCAACTTTTACTAGATGATTGATAATAGCTTCAACGTTGACGGGACGCTGGCTGGGAAGATAACTCATCATTCCATCGAGTAAATCGGCAAATGCAACTGATACTTGGGGTGCTTGATCGCGCCAAATAAGTTCTCTGGTAGCTAAATCTTTGGCTAATTCTTGGGGATGCATTCCCGTCAATAAATGAACCAAAGTACGCCCCAAACTAAAAAAATCAGACTGAGGCAAGGCAGCGCCATCAATCTGTTCAGGGGCAATATAACCTGGTGTACCAATACTGGTAACTCCTTGATTAACTCCGACTTTACTGAGATAGGTATGAGTAACTTTTCTCGCTGCACCAAAATCAATTAAGGCTAATTTTCCATTAGGCTGCAAAATAATATTACTGGGTTTGATATCACGATGAAAATATTGCTGCTGATGGAGTTGAGATATGATATCTAATAATTGTTTGAGCCAATCTTGAGCTTGTTGTAGGCTAAGACGTTGATCGTTACCCTGTTTTAACCATTGGGCTAAGTCTAAACCTGCTATTTTGGCGATTACAAGACAATGTACTGGGTTTTGCTGCCACTGAGGTTGAAAGTTAAAATAACCATCTCCTGCTAATTTCGGAACCCCCGCATGATTCATTTTTGCCAAAACTTGCGCTTCTTGTTGAAAAAGTTCTACTGCTTTGGGATAGTCGGTGAGTAGAATTTTCAAAACCTGGCTGTTGGGACTCTGATTATCTGGTTTTAGTTGATCTGACTTAATTTCAGTAACTTCATCAATAACTTCGATGGTTAAAGCCAATTGGCTTTTGCCTAATAGCTTGATACCCCGATAACGCTGATCAAAAAGTAGACTCGTACCACAGCTATGGCATTGGTCTTGCCCTTCGGGGTTATTAGGTTTTGAGCAATAGGGATTAAAACAATAGCTCATGAAAAAATTAACGTTGAGACTTGATATATTTTCGCACTACAGGTTGAATACTGTACAAGTTGAGCTGATCATTTTCGTCGATCTCTAGAAGCGATCGCCTTTTGAGACTATTGAGACAATCCATTATTTGTGAAGATCTTAGTTGCGTAGCATATCGTGCGGTTAATTCCTGAAGGGAAAGAGGTTTATCTGTCTCGGCAATAGTATTTAAAATGTTTTTTTCATTATCACTGAGGCGTTGATACTGTTGATGCAAAATAAACTGTAAATCACCCAAAAATAAAGTATTTTCGCGCAAAAATTGGGCTACATCACCATTGAATAGTTCATTAATCAGAGTCGCTACTATTTTTAAAGCTAAAGGATGACCCTGATAAACCGAGATGAGTTCATCCCAAGCGGAAGATTGAGGGATCTGCTTATCTGCCAAAATGCGATAACCAACTTGGGCAGAACCTTGAAGTTGATAAGAATAAATTGAAGTAGAAGCACTTTCCCAAATGGCGATATCCCTCGGTTTTTCATTACCAACTAAGAGTAGACAACTTTGATGTTGTTTTTGAGCTGCCTGTCTCAATAATTCTCCATAGGCTTGATGACCGTTTTGATAAGGCTGTAACGAGCTGCCTGTGGCTAAGATGGTTTCGATGCCATCGAAAATTAATAAACAACGATGTTTTTGTAAATATTGTAGTAATTTAGTAATTTGCTTATTAATTGTGACGGGAGGTTTGTTGCTGCTAAATAGCCTCAAAGCATCTTGAATGATCATTTCTATTAGAGATACCTCAGTCAAAGTACGCCAGAATACATAATCAAATTCAGATTTTAATTGTCTGGCGATTTCCATGGCGACAGTAGTTTTGCCAATTCCCCCTAAACCAAAGAGAGCAACTAAACGACAATCTTGCCCATCGATCCATTGCTTAATGGTATTTATTTCACTTCTTCGCTCATAGCAGATAATCCGATCGGGAGCCGATCCCCAATCCTGTCGCAGTGTAGCAACTTGAGGGGAATTTAATTGAACAGTATCTAAACCAAATTCTTGAATCACTGTTTCTGGTTCATTAAAGACTTTTTCCAGCAGTTCCAGTTCGACGTCTAATGCCTGAGCAATTTTAATTAACTTGTCTTTGCCTGGTTTAGCGATCGCGCCACTAGAAAGCTTACTGAGATAGGTTTTGTCAATTCCCGTTTCTTTGGCTATGCGATAGGCATTGATATTTCGTTTACTTAGTAGTTGTTTGAAAGTTTCAGCAATGCGATCGCGGTTTTGATTGGTCACTTAAAATATGAGAAATCTGATGAGGTTTGATAAGAACAGGTAAATAATACCCACTATTTATTACTCACTTTTATTCTGTATATTTATGCAAATGACTGATTTCTTAACAACTTTTTTATTGTTCTTGATCAATATTCAAGCAACCAGTAGCGTATTCAACTAGTTGAATTTGGCTGTAAAATCAGGCAACTTGGCAAATATAAAATCTAAAGATACAACTTTAAAACAGTTGTTTGATCTCAGAAATAAAATTCAAAAATTGATAATACTGAATATCTAGAAACAGTATTAACTCTTTTTAGTTGAGTGATATTAGACGCTATTTATACGGTAGGCGATCGCTTCTGTCAGAGCGATCGCTTTTTATGCTTAGTGATTGCGCTACTAGAAAATTCACTGAAATAGCTTTGAGTACAAAAGCCTTGAATTACTATTGTTTTTCACTGAAACAGAAGTCAATTCAACTAAATAAATGGTTTCCTACTACAAGCAACTTTACATTTTTTTCATATTCAAGTTACAACCGAAGAATATTTATCTATGTTTACCTATGTACGGGACAAAAAATAGACTGTAGACTTGCAAAGCAATACAGAAAAGGGGTTTGATGAACAGTAACGACACTTTCACTTCCCCCCTATGAATCAGGTTAACTTACTTAGACAAACCTTAAAACCACTTTTCGGATGGCATGGCGCACGTTTAAGCTTTCTGGCTCTATTTTTAATTGCTCTACTCAGAGTCAAAACCATCAACCTCGTAGAGTTAGCGACTGGGTTTAGAACTCATGCTAAGACCGATTCTAATTACAAACGTTTACAAAGATTTTTTAAGGATTTCGAGCTAGATTATGGTGCGATCGCGAAAATCATGGTAGCTTTGATGGACATCCCTCAACCTTGGATTTTGAGTACAGACAGAACTGAATAGTCTTTTGGCTCAACTCGTTTCAATATTCTGATGTTAGGGGTAGTTCATGATGGAGTTGCATATCCCTTAATCTGGGAAATGTTAGAGAAAAAGGGCAATTCCCATAGTGAAGAACGAATGGATTTACTCGACCGCTTTCACAAAATTTTTCCTGATGCTCAAATAGCTTATAATTTGTTTGGATTTGAAACATGATCAGTTTCTTCTCTCTCTTGAATTTTTGTCCTGTACTTAGATTATTTTGACTTTCGGTCAAAAATCCTAGAAATTCTTAATCTGACATTAAAGAAATACCCAAAAGTTAAAAAGCTTTTCCCCTTTCCCCTTTCCCCTTTCCCCTTTCCCCTTTCCCTTTTACCAGTCTGTGCAGATTAATTTGTTTCCTAAAGCTATTTAACTTGCCCGATAAGCAGGAAAGAACGGAGTTTGTTGTAACTCTTCCACGGATTTATTGATGGCATTAGCTCTAAATTGCACCAGGTCATCATATCTGGCAGGATCAACTACTGATCGCATAGTGAAGAACTCATGTCTCTGTTTAGAAAAGCCTGACTTAAAAGTATAAAGATTATCCTGCTTGCCACCAACGCCGCCACCAATATGTAGATATTTGTTCCCCCTCTCTTTTGCCCAAAGACGCATGTGATGCAAAAGTAAATTAAAAGGAGACTGCTTGAGAAATTCGCTTTTAGTGCCACCTAAATGAGCCTGAACAATGCCACAAGATTCAAAGAACAAACAGGCGCATAGGATCTCTCCTTCTAGCTCCACTACTCCCAAATGCACTTTATCTCCTAATCCTAGCAATCCTTCAAAATAGTCTCGACTAAAATAATAACTATCTCCTGCATGTACCCGATCCATGGTTTCTTCATAGATGGAGATAAATTCGTCGATATATTCAGCATAGGCTACTGTTCTGGCACTAAATCCTAATCTGATGCATTTGTTAATCGTGCTTTGATGACCCTTACGAGTTTTTGCCCACATTTTACCTTCATCTAAAGTCAAGTCGATGGAGACGGTCTTACCATGCTCCATGAGGGGATCTGACTGAAAAACTTTCGCAAAATTTTCCCCCAGTATTGGGTGTAAGCGCAAAAAAGCCGAACATACTCCCCTTGCCTGTAAATTACGGCGAAACTGCTGAAGGGCAAAGTCAGGGAATTCTGGATGGCTGGTAGCAGCATCACTCATTAAAATGCCAGGATAACCATAAGGGGAGATAATGTCGTAAACTTTTGCGGTGGCAGACTCGGTAATGTCAGCACAAGAACGCAGCAGATAAGGAGCAAAAAAGATTTTATCGTCTTCCTGTACCAGAAATGCTTCGGGGAGGGTTTCCGTACGTTGAGCATCTAAGGCTACATAGTCTGGCAGATGGTATACATCGTGAGGTATCTGTTCTAGGGTTCTTAACCACGAAGGATGACGGACATCTAAAGTAACTATGTTCATAGCTGATTCAAGGAGGTTAATTAATAATTTGGTTTGAGAACATGGGCTTAAAGTTGTCATCGCCCAATGGTTCAACCGAAAGCTGTAAATTAAGCTGAGACTAGAAAAATTTGAGATTTGATTTGATCTAAACTGATTTAACGCTCATGACCCACCTAAGATGGTGCAGCCCAGACTACAGGAAATACTTGAGGGTCACTAAAGTCTGGATTGCCGTTGGGGAGCTGACGACATAATTGTTCATCAAAAATATGAATTTCCTTGCCCTGGGGATTGGTATAAGGTCGATAGTGATTATCTCGATCTTGCAGATGAACCGCTAAGGCTTGGCGATGGTGCTGGCTGCGATTGGGATAACTACCGTGGATTGTCCAGCAATGGTGGAAGCTAACCTGACCTTTTTTTAGCGTCATGGGAACTTTGACTACCTGTTTGCCCTCTGTCTGCAACTGATCCGTCAGCTCTTTTAAATTAGGATTATTAAAGTGACGCATCGACTGTAAACCAGACCAGCGATGACTTCTATCCAAGACCACTAAAGGGCCTCTCTCTTCGCTACAATCATGGAAAGGTATCCAGGCGGTGAGAAGGTTATCGGAACTACAGGTACCCCAGTAAGCGCGATCGCTATGCCAGCCCACTGCACTACTAACTGCTTGCCCCGCTAAGGCAGGGGGCTTATACACTAGCTGATCGTCTAAAATCCGAATCTCGCTGGTTCTAGCTAATCTGGCGGCGATCGCCCCGATGATTGGTTGCAAAGCTAACTGTTTTAATTCGGTTTTTTGCAGGGAGACAAATTCGTTGTTCCGCACAACATCACCATCTTCTGGCTTCCAGTTGCTATAGCCTGTGGCTACAGGCAACACTGCATCCCTAACTCCGTCATAAAATGCTTGACTACCAGCGATCGCCTGATCAATAATAGCCTCGGAGATTACAGACGGAGAAATATACCAGCCGTGTTCTTCATAAAAACAAATATCTTTTTCTGTAGGCAAAAGAGCCTGTTGTTCTTGAGTCAGAACTTCTTCCAGAATATTCATTAATTACACATAGAAAATTACTAACAAGGTGTCAAAACTTGATATTTAAATACTTAAATTGAGTTCTTATTTCTATTGTTAACAGATAAATTGAACTTGATAACTTTGATAAGATTAAAAATAAATTAAAGCGCTTAGATTAACAGGTTTATATACTATATGCTTCTATATATCTGGTTTTTGTCGATTACTTACAGGCTTTTTGCCAGCCTCAAATAAACTTTAATATTATCTTAACGATAAGTGCTCAGAGAATATAAGGTATCAAAAGAGAAATTAATCTAATCTTTATAAAAGTTTGCTTGAAATTGCTGCCTCAAGCCTAAAGCAAATTATTTTTAGTTAAATCTATTGCTTTTGAGCTGTCAGTTTCTAATTTTATTGTTAGGTAAAGAAAATTTACAAATACGTCAAGAAGATCGCAACAAAATTTTTGCCTCTTGGCATACCCAGAGGATTCAAGTAATGAAAAATACTTTTTTGACTTTTGTCTTCAGGAGGATGGTGATTTTTCTAACTGCTTGTTTAAATCCTAATCGGCTTAAACTTTTGGCAAAGTAACCCCTGACCCTTGATGCTGATATTTGCCTCCGCGATCGCTATAGGTAGTCTCACAGGATTCCCCTTCAAAGAACAATAGCTGTACTACTCCTTCGTTGGCGTAAATTCTCACATCAGCACTGGAAGCATTACTAAATTCTAAAGTGATGGATTCCCCTTGCCACCCAGCTTCCAAGGGGGTGGTATTGGCAATGACTCCCACCCGCGCATAGGTTGATTTTCCTAAGCAAATAGCCGTAACGTTAGGGGGCATTTTAATACTTTCCAGGGATGCACCTAAGCCGTAACTATTAGCAGGAATAATAAAGTAGGACGAGCCATCTTGATCTTTGTGCAACTCAGCTTGTTCTAAATTTTGGGGATTAAACTTTTTCGGATCAACCACCGTACCAGGAATGTGTTTGAAAATTCTAAAATCGTGAGGAGACAGCCGAATATCGTAACCATAGGAGCTAAGACCCCAGCTAATGGTGGGGATGGCATTCCCTTGTTCCGCAGCCATGACAGCTTTTCTAATCGATTTTGTCTCAAAAGGAACGATCATTCCCTGACGGGCTTGTTCTACTATCCACTTATCGTTTTTAATCATGTTCCCGACAGAGCATTCCTAAGCTACCTTTAATTCCTTCGCAGTGTGTATCTTACCAAGCAATCAGTCTAGATTAAATGATGTTCAGTGTTCCTTAACTTTTGCTGCCAGTCAAGCGTCAGTAAAGCAATCAGGGCACATTGGGGAATAGAAAATCAATTGCACTGGTCGATAGATGTGGTTTTCGGCGAAGATAAGTCACAAATCCGCATAGGTCATGGGTCGGAAAACTTTGGGACGATGAGAAGACAAACACTAGGGTTATTAAAGAAAGATACAACCTTGAAAAAAAGCATTCGACTGAAAAGGTATCATGCTGCAATGGATAATGACTATCTGATTAGAGTTTTATCTTCGTAATTTGATGCGTTTGCCCTGTGAATTAACATGTTAACAGTTGTCTTTTTTAATCGCCTGTAGTGCTAC
>JBJOPG010000210.1:0-7946 GCA_046050865.1 Cyanobacteriota bacterium | reverse complement strand
CAGATAACTATACTGTTCTAACCTCGATCGCTTTGACTGCCTAATAATCTTCAAGAGTGATTAAATCGGCTTTAGTTAGAGAATTAACCAAATCAAGTTGCATGGATTTGTGGCTAATATACCTCGCATAATCATTGCTCAAAAAACGACGATACTGAGGCAAATTCATCAAATGGGTTTTCATAAAAGCTAAACTCATTGCTTGAAGATACTCGTGAGCTAATTGAGGATTAAAGCTCTTGTCTGTGGTGGAACTGGCTAGTCTACCAAAAGTCTCAGAGCTACCGTAAGTATGAGTTCCCTGATTAATGAGTAGCAAGTATTTATCTCGACTGCCTAGCCAAAAAAATGGTTCGATTTGTTCTAGCAAAGGCGGTGCAATCACATCACTGCTGCCCGCGACAAAGGCTACGGGGATCTGGAGCTGGTTTAATTCTGCTTCGCCAAAAATATTGCTGCCGATGGGATTGATGGCAAAAATAGCTTTGATTCTTTTGTCTGACAGTTGATAGTTTTTATGGGTAGATAGCTTAGATGCTAGACATTGAAGCTGTTGAGAGGGGTTAAACCAATCGAAGTTAATTTGCACTCGATCGCCTTGGCAACTTTGCTGTAAATTCTCAATATTTGGTTTTGCTCCAGCTAAGGTTAATCCTGCATAAGCCCCCAGGGAATGACCAATTACCCCGACTTGCTCTAGATTCAACGTACCTAATGGAGAGGGATGGCGCTGTTCTTGTCTTTGCAATTCGTCCAACAGATAAGATATATCCTCGGGACGGTTAATTAGTTCCTCGGCTTCTAGTAATTCCCTTGTCGTACCAGTCAAAAAGTTTTGCAGATTGTGGCGATCGCTTCCTGGATGATTCAAAATGGCTACGGCAAAGCCATAACTAGCTAAATGTTCCCCTAGATAACTAAAATTGCTCTTATCTGCTCCAAATCCAGGAGAAATGATAATTACAGGGACAGGTACAGTTTTTTCCACCATCGGGCGATAAAAATCTACATCTAATGTGCGATTATTCTTGGGATACCTTGCGCGATTGGACGAACTCCAGGCTGCTTGAGCGCTTTGTTGATTCCCTAGCTGATTTACCAGCGCTAAAGTTTGTTTCTGGAAAGCAAAAGTACCTGATTTAGTCAGATCTGGTTGTTGAGTAAAGTTAATTTCAGGCTCACTGGTTTCTTCTCTTGCCGCTTGTTGAGAGATCGAGGCGATCGCCTGGTTGGTAGCTTTTTTTAGCTCGGCAAAAGTACTAGTAAGTTTCAAAATGGATTTGACATCAACTTGAATCGCCTCGGCGGGAAACTGGCGCAGGATATTCAATAGAGTTAGTTGGTTAGGAGAATCCGCTGCTAAAATCAATGCCGATCGCAGAGCATAAAAACCATTTTGCTCAATATTAGGTTTGATAATCTGTCCCAGAGATTTAAGGATATTTTCCCCTAAAGATGTATTGAGCAAGCGGGAAATTGTTACAGCATCGAGATCTATGGGATGAACTAAATTGCTACGTAACCTTGCTAGTTTTTGGGGACTAAAATACTGATCATAAACAGCTAAGGAATCATCAATTTCTCCTGTTTTAGCGTAGGTTTCCAGGGAATCAACAGGAATAGAAATCTCTAATGCACCATACCAAAAGGAAATTTTTTCCGCTGCCATCACAGGTGGCGATCGCATCAACCAAGAAACCAAACTCAATAGCCACAAACCGCTACCGAACATAACATTCAGCAAAGGGGAGGGAAAGCTTTTCATCGTTATTAGACTCAGTTAACCTGTTTACGATTGACTCAATTCAGGCTGCAAAATTCTGCCATCTTGAAACCAAATAATTCTTTGAGCGCGATCGCCTACTTCTTTTTCGTGGGTAATGACCACTACAGTGATGCCATTACTATTTAACTCAGCAAAAATAGCTAAAATTTCCTCTGTCGTTTGGGAATCCAACGCACCTGTCGGTTCATCCGCTAGCAATACCACAGGACGATTGGCGATCGCTCTGGCTATGGCAACTCTTTGTTGTTGTCCTCCTGATAATTGGTTGGGTTTATTATGTAGGCGTTGGGCTAATCCCACTCTGACCAATGCTTCCTTGGCTCTGATGAGTCTTTCGGGTTTGGGTAAGTCTGCATAAGCCATCGGTAACATCACATTTTCCAAGGCACTTAATTGAGGCAAAAGATAAAATTGTTGAAAGACAAAACCTAGTTTTAAATTGCGGATGTGAGCTAATTCACGATCAGCTAAACCTGCCACATTAATTTCGTCTAAATAATAGGCTCCAGAGGTGGGACTGTCTAAACAGCCAATAATATTCATCATGGTAGATTTTCCCGAGCCAGAAGCCCCCATGATGGCGCAATATTCTCCTTGACTGATGGTTAAGTTGATATCGGCTAAAGCTCGAACTAAAGTATTACCAAATCCATAGGTTTTAGTAATATTTTCTAGGCGAATAATTGGTTGTTTATTAGTAATTTTCATGAATTATGATTTAAAATATAAAATTGATAAAAAAGCTTTTAGCTTTTAGACTTGGTATAACTATCAAAAGTACAACTAGGTACAAGACTCTCTTTGATTAGAGCTAATAGCTGATAGCTAGGACGAAGTCCATTTATTTGGACTCTTCAACAGGGATGTTAACAGTTACAGTATTAGAAATTTCAGCTTCTGTATCAGGAGGTATTTTAAAAGAGATTGCCCTAATCAAATCTTCTTCTTGATATTGAATTGTAAAAATTCCTTGGTGAATATCAGTTTTTTTTGATATTTTTAGCGTAGCTTTACCTGTAGATATACAACTATCTGTTTTGCAGCGATCACTTTTGAAACTAACTCCAAGTATTCGATGATCCTCCCAATTATATTTATTTACATCTGGCAAAATCGGTGAAGGAATAAAACCCACAGCTCCATTTAAAATGCCCGAAACTATCTCATCTTTTACTTCGGAGGTATGTAACAATCGCACCATATTACCTTTTCTTTCAATGCGAATCCATTCGTTATCTTCTCCCGAACGATTCAAATTAAGCTTGATAACTTCCAAAGGTTTCTCTTGACATTCAGAATTGAAAGGAAACTGATCGCAAAATAGCTCTCGATCTAATTGACGAGTTTTTAGCTGAGTTTTGTCAGATTGAATTTCTGGATTACGATGATTTTGGCAACGAGAATTCAAGGGAAATTTACTACAGAGAGTTTTCAAGTCAACTTCTTGGGCAAAAGCATGATAAGTCATACCACTTAGTAAGAAACTAGTGCCTAAAGTTAAGATTAATTTGCTGATATTTTTCATTACTTCTCGTCTTGTTTGATGCTGTCTCAGATCATATAAGCTTGCCCCAGCTCAACACATGAGACGGAATACCCAAAAGCACTAGGACTAAAGTAGGAGATCAACATAGGACTTTGGCACTAGAAGTAAGGATCTATCAAATTACCAAAGTCATTGCTCACCACCATTCACTCCGCACCAAGACAATTCAATTAATCATCAATTAATCAGGAAATTTAAAAATTTGCCAGGGCAAAGTCTTTTTGATTAATCTCTTCGACATTGACATCATTTAAAACAGCGAGGGTCTGTTCTTGAAAAGTAATTAAGGCATTAGCTGCATTGTCCCCTTGACCTTGAGTAATCACCAGATCTTCAAAAGCCACATTTTCAGCTAAGTACAGCAAATCTTGACCATCAGTAAAATCGGTAATAGTGTCCGTTCCCTCCGTGGCAAGCATAAAGCGATCGCTGCCACCATCTCCCGTAAAACTGTCACTACCAGATCCCCCTGTTAGGAGATCATCGCCTTCCCCACCAAATAATTGATCATCACCAAGACCACCATTAAGATCATCATTACCAAGATCACCGAATAATTGGTCATTACCGCCATTAGCGATCGCCTGATCATTCCCTGCTTCCCCATAAAAAGTATCATTACCCATCCCTGCAAACAGCCAGTCATCCCCCTCATTGCCGTACAAAACATTATCTCCTGCCGTATCTCTCAGGCGATCGTTACCAGCACCACCATCTAAGATGTCTGATCCCTCATTGCCATTCAAGCGATCGCTTCCTTGAGCACCGAGGAGTGAATCATTATCATTGCCACCATTCAGTTGATCATCACCAGCACCACCATTTAATAAATCACCATCATTGCCACCGTTCAGGATGTCATTATTTTCTTTGCCCAATAAAAGATCATTACCATTGCCACCGTCTAGGGAATCATTACCTTGCCCACCATTGAGCACATCTAGACCATCCTGTCCCGAAATGATATCGTCACCGTTAAGGCTATTAATAATATCGTTAGCGGCAGTGCCAGTTAAAGTTTCTTGATTCTTTGT
Source organism: Cyanobacteriota bacterium (assembly GCA_046050865.1). Taxonomy (GTDB): domain Bacteria; phylum Cyanobacteriota; class Cyanobacteriia; order Cyanobacteriales; family Xenococcaceae; genus Waterburya. Next base: position 3,580 of record JBJOPG010000210.1, on the reverse strand, counting down.
TCCTTGGAGAGAAGTATCACTAGCAGCCAAAGTTTCGGCAACGGCAGCCTTAAAAGCCATTACAGCTAAGTCTGCTCTGGGAGTACTTTGATTAGCCAAAACCGAAATAGTCGTATCGCTATCGATTAAATAGTCTACATGAGTGGAGTAACCAAAAATTCCACCAGTCATGCTCCTAGTGTCGCCCCAGGGAAGTTCAGCGGCAAAGTTACCGAGTCCAAATTGAAAAACATCATTGCTTGCTGGATCAGGGCTGTTATTACTGTTATCACTATCGGGATTACCATTAGGATTGCTATTGGAATTACCACCGAGCTGCACATCAACATAGTTAAAGATCTCCGCTGTCGATTCTGGCTTTAATAAATCCCCAGAAGCTAGAGAATCAAAAAATACCGCTAAATCTTCGGCGCTAGCAACTATCGAACCTGGACCATAAGCAATATCTCCTGTATTTAGAAAACTATAGTCGTCAAGGATGCCATCAGATCCTAGAGTGCCATTTTTTGTCAGACTATCTTCATAGCCTCTAGCTCGTTGTGACAAATCAGCATCTTCGCTAGTAAAAAAAGTATTTTTTAAACCCAAAGGTTTGAGAATCTCTGTGGACAAGATTTCTTTAAAAGCTTTGCCTGTCGCTTTCTCGGCAATTAAAGCAGCGATTACATTACCAGTATTGGTATAAGTCCATTGCCCTGTAGAAGTTGGCCCAGAAAAAGCTGGCTTGTCAAAGGCATAAGCAACTAAATCTTCTGGCTGCCAATCTTTTTTGGAACCAGATGAATAATCAGCAACCAGATCGGAAGTAAACTCGTCACTATCATTGAAATAGTCCCACAGTCCCCCTGTACCATTTAATAGTTGGCGGATAGTCAAGTTTTCACCATCAGGAATTTTCGCGGCAATCTCTGGCAGCCATTGGTCAAGGGTATCGTCTAGGCTGAGTTTTCCTTGTTCCTGTAACTTGAGAATAACAGCCGCAGTAAATGGTTTACTAGTACTGGCAATGTTAAATAGGTCATCGGTTTCGGTTGCTGCTTGAGTTTCTAGATTAGAAATTCCTGTGGCTCCAGACCACTTGCCCTCTGGAGTTACAACTCCCACCGTCACCCCCAAGTCGGATACATTAAGATCTTCAGCGGTTTGGTCTAAGGCAGCTTGTAGTTCTTTGCCTAATTCTTGTGGCAAGTCTTTTGTTTCTTCAGTAGTTTGAGATTTTTGGTTCATTGAAGGAATTGCTAATGATTTAATGTTGCGCCTCAAATCTTAGAAGCTTGCCTCCCTGCAACACATGAGGCGGAATACCTAAAAACGTTAGGACTTAAGAAGCAAATTGCCATAGGACTTTAGCACTAAAACCAGACATCCAAAATTGAGTATAGAGACTCAAGCAGTGAGAGCTAAACTCCATTACAGTAGAATTAAAAGTCTATTTTTAAAGTCTATATTTCTTAGCCCCATGAATCGTTTAAAGCAACTCCAAACCTATCCTTTTGGCTTATTTTTAGTTTTAGAGTGGATTTTCCTGGGAGCGGCAATCCTCGGTGAGTGGCCTCAAGATTTTTTGTGGCAAAAATACTTTGTTTCGTCTCCATCCGCTTCATCGGCTTTTTCACCACTTTTTTCGTTACTTTGTCTGATTGGGCTGGGGTTGATGGGATTGAGATTGCCCAGAACTAATAAAAATAACAACTTCAATAAATGGCTTTATCTGCTTCTTCAACTAGGACTACTGTGGATTCCCTTTCTCCTGAATTCAGAGAGTAGTTGGTATGTCACTGCCTACTTAGTGATTGCTATTCGTGCTTGTCTAATCTTTGAATTGAAAGAAACTGTAGTGGCAATCATATTAATTGTTATGGCTGCTATGACATCAATACTTTTGTATTACCCTGATTTTCAAGTATTCCAATCCTCTGGTGTTAGAAGACAGGCGATTACTGTAGAGCAATATCAAGTAATTAAAAACACTGAGATTATCAGCGCGCTATTTCTGTTTGGTTTATGTGTGGCTTGCATTTCAATCATGATCAAAGCGCTACAGAGGGAATATGACAGCCGCCAAAAATTAGCCTTGGCTCACAACAGGCTGCGAGAATATGCCATGCTTGCCGAAGAGAAAGCAACTTTAGACGAACGCAATCGTATTGCTCGCGAAATTCATGATTCTCTGGGTCACGCTTTAACCGCTCAGAGCATTCAATTAGATAATGCGATCGCTTTTTGGCAACGAGAACCCACCAAAGCCTACAGTTTTTTAACAGAAGCTAAAACTTTAGTTACTACTGCCTTACGGGAAATTCGCTACTCCGTGGCAACGATGCGAGCCGATCCTTTACAGGAGCAGAATTTGGAAATTGCGATCGCCACCCTCCTCAAAGAATTTTCGCAAAGAACGACTATTGTTCCTCAGTGCCATATTTCATTACCCTATCCCCTGTCTAAGGAAGTGAAAACCACTCTTTATCGCATTGTCCAGGAAGCCTTGACGAATATTAGTAAGCATAGCGAGGCGACAAAAGTTGTTGTAGAGTTACAGGCATTTCCTGAGCATTTATCCTTATTGATTAAAGATAATGGCAAGGGTTTCGATCCCCAGCAAAATACTACGGGTTTTGGACTCCAGGGGGTGAGGGAAAGGGTCACGGCTCTAGCTGGCTACCTGCAAATGTCCAGTGACTTTGATTGCGGTTGTACGATTACAGTTAACATTCCCCGCAAACAGTTACTCATCCTGTGATTTTACTGCTTGGATATAAGACTAGGACTTTGGTACTAAAATTCAAGCCCCAAAATTGAGCCTAGAGACTCAAGCCACAACTACCCTAACTCCCTTACAGTAGATTTAAAAATCTATACTTCTTGTCCCTATGAATCGCCTGAAGCAACTGAAAACATACCCTTTTGGCTTATTTCTCATTTTAGAATGGATTTTTTTGGGAGCGGCGATTTTCGGTGAGTGGCCTGATGAAATTCTGATGGGAGAATATGCTTCACTGTCTGAATCAAACTTGTTACGCTTCTCGCCTTACTTTACCTTACTTTGTCTGATTGTACTGGGTTTAATGGGATTAAAATTCCCGCAAAGCAGTAAAAATAGCAATTTTGGTAATTTAAATCAATGGCTTTATATCCTGTTCCAATTAGGATTATTATGGCTGCCCTTTCTTCTCAATCCAGATGCAACCTACTTTTTTATTCCTTACCTAATCATTATTATTCGTGGCTGTCTAATCTTTGAATTGAAAGCAAGTTTGCTGGCGACATTATTAACAATAATGGTTAATATGCTATTGATAGGTTGGTATTATCCCGATTTTCAAAAATTCCAAGCCTTGTTAGCTAAAAATACTCCCATCACTTTAGAGCAATATCAGGTCATTAAAAATACTGGTATCATCAGCTATATATTTATGCTTGGCTTGTGTTCAACGGTTGTCTTAATCTTAGTTAATGCCTTGCTAAGAGAATGCGAAAGTCGCCAGAAATTAGACATCGCTCACCAGAAATTAGGCATGGCACACCAAAAGCTGCGGGAATATGCCATGCTTGCGGAAGATCGAGCAATTGTGGACGAACG
>JBJOPG010000209.1:0-7958 GCA_046050865.1 Cyanobacteriota bacterium | reverse complement strand
TATCTCTATGTTTAAATCTCTATGTCACCTCTAGTCCATAAAGCCACATGATGAGGAAAGGAGTAACAATTGTCAAAATCAGATTCAAAGGGGCGCCAACGCGGAAAAAGTCCCAAAATTTATAACCACCAGGGCCATAAACCATGGTATTGGTCTGGTAACCAATCGGAGTCATAAAGCTATTAGAAGCAGCAAAAGTTACGGCAAACATCAATGCTAACGGATTGAGATTTAAAGCTTTGGCAACTTCTGAAGCAATTGGCAGTAATAAAACTACAGTGGCATTATTGGAAAGTATTTCTGTTAGAAAAGAAGTAATTACATAGAAAAATAATAAAACCCAATAACCGCTCATATTTCCCCCCATTACCATCAAATTATCCGCCAGCCATTTGGTTGTGCCCGAGTTTTCCATTGCTGTACCCAAAGGAATTAATCCCGCTAAGAGAAAAATTATGTCCCAACGTACCGAACCATAAACTTCCCCAGGTTTGAGAACTCCTGTCACAATCATCAACACAACTCCCAATAAAGAACTGACCAAAATTGGTAACCAATCAAACGCGGCGACTACCACAACTCCCAAGATGATCGCGATCGCTAGCCAGGCTTTATTACGACGCAGCTCTTCTGGCTCTTTTTGCTCCATTACCAAAAGTTCTCTGGTGGTTTGCAAACCGAGTAAGCTTTGCTTGTCTCCTTGAACTAATAATAAATCTCCAAATTTTAGAGGTACTCTACCCAATCTCTCTCTAATCAACTCTTCTCCTCGACGCAAAGCTAAGACTGTCAGGTTGTAACGCTGACGAAAACGCATATCTTTGAGGGTTGTACCGATTAAACGAGAGTTAGATAAAATTAAAACCTCGGCAACACCTTCTTCCGCTGAATTAAGCTCGGTTTCGAGGTTTTTTTGGTTGAATTTAACATCAGCAAAGATATCTAATCCTTGCTCTGTCCTTATTTTCAGTAGATCATCAGTTTTACCTCGCACCAACAGAATATCCTCGGCACGAATAGTCCGATTCGTGACTGGTTGGGGCAAACGCTCTTGACCGCGAATAATTTCTAAGACATCTACCTGAGAATCTCCCTGCAATTGCGCCGAGCGGAAGGTTTGACCAATTAACTTAGAAGTGGGGGAAACAATCACTTCGGTTACGTAGTCTTCCAAGCCATAGCCCTCACTAACCAAATCACTGGTCAGACTTTTGCGATTGGGTAATAAACGGGGAGCAATAAAAGCCAGATAAGCTAAACCAATGAGAAAGGTGATAAGACCTAAGGCGCTAAACTGAAAGAGGTGAAATTCTCCATAACCCAAATCTTTAGCAATACCGCTGGCTAAAACGTTAGTTGATGTGCCGATCACAGTAATCATCCCGCCCAAAACTGTGACAAAGGATAAGGGCATCAAGAGTTTTGAAGGAGATATACCCCGTTTTTTGCACCATTCTTCGACAATCGGCAAAAATACCGCTACTACCGCCGTATTGTTAATAAAGGCAGTGATCGGTCCCACCAGTATTCCCATGACTAGAATCTGACGAGTAACACTTTTTCCGCCCCATTTGAGGAGTAAATCGCGAAAAACTTGAACTATCCCCGTGCGGGCAATCCCTGCACTGAGAATAAACATCGCCATGACGGTAATAGTGGCAGAGTTACCAAATCCAGCTATACCTTCATCGGGGGTTACCAGCCCCAATAAGATCAAAACTACTGCTACGCAAATAGCTGTAATATCTACCGGTAGCCATTCTGCAATAAAGCACACTAAGGCAGCTACTACCACCCCCAATGTCAGAAATATAGGAGATATAGTCATATATTTTTATTAGTCTTTAAGTTATTTAGTCGTTAGTCTTTCAGTTGCTAGCGGATGATTATTGTCGTTGATCGTGCTGGAGAAATAATATCTGAATCTCGTCGCCATTTCATCATTTTTATCATCTTGACGGAACTAATATTACTCTTTTTGTGCAGAATAACCAGTTAATGGAACTACTTGACCACTGTGGATGTTCAGTTTTGCTTATGAGTTGACCAAAAAAATCACAGTTATAATATCTTAGTGTTATGGTTAATTGGAGTTTGAATTATTTTTAATGGTGGTAAAGTCACCATACTTGTAAATAGCTAAAATAAATTACAGCAGGAGTTTATATCATGCTCTCTTTCTCTTTGGCAACTCTTTTCGTCGCAGCGATCGCCTTATATATTAGTTACACCATCAATGATGATGTCTTCCAAACAGCCATGCGGTTTGCTTCCTTGACTTTTTCTTTAGTAACTTTATTTAGCGCCCCTTGGTTATTGAAGTTGGGTTTAGTAGCTGTTCCCATGGCGATCGCAACTTTGACTTCTGGCTCCACCGAGAATCTTTAAATTAAATTTTTAATTAAATTTTAAACTCCATTACTATCCAGACAATTCAATTAAGACTTTAAATTGAATATCTAAAAACGCAGCAATTTTTGATAAGATTACAAAGTATTAAGATATAAAAACTATTTTTATCAAATTTAACCAAATATGAACTTACTATTTGCTGTGGCAGGGGAATTTCCCACCTATTTCGTAGCCGTCTATGCAGTTGGCTTTATCGCTGCGGTTACCATCGGTTCAATTGCTTGGTACAACTCGAAACGTCCTGCGGGCTGGGAAAACATGGAACGTCCCGATATTGTGCCAAAAGTAGGTAGTGAAGAAGATGCCGAAGGAGAAGTCTAGGGATTTAGGGATTTAGGGATTTAGGGAGAGTAAAGTCGATTTATTATCTCCAATTTCCCAGCATCTCAACCAACAAATGTGTATAAAGTTAGCGTCTGAGGAATTTTGGTTCGTAATGTTAGAAAAAAAGCAAATTGCTTTTTACTCCTTTTCCCTTTTCCCTTTTCCCAATCTTCACAAATCAATTAGCGAGTAACATCAGCTAACTAATAACTTCTCCTGTTTCCTGGAGAGAATGAAGACGGTGATAAATACCACCATGATTTAATAATTCCGCATGGCTACCAACCTCCACAATTTGTCCCCCATCCAACACCACGATTTTGTCGGCTTCGCGAATTGTACTGAGACGATGGGCAATAATAATGGTGGTGCGAGTACCAAGAATTGACTTCATTGCTAGCTGAATCGATCGCTCTGACTCGTAATCTAAACTAGAGGTCGCTTCGTCAAAAATCAGAATATCAGGATCGACAATCAAAGCTCTGGCAATACCTAATCTTTGCTTTTGTCCCCCTGAAAGTCTCACCCCTCTTTCCCCCACTATTGTTAAATAGCCTTGGGGTAGTTCGTGAATAAATTCATCAACTCTGGCGATCGCACAAGCTTGTTTAACCTGTTCGCGCTCTACCTGAGGGTTACCATAGGTTAAATTGTCCCAAACTGTACCGTTAAAAATATCAACATCTTGATGGACGATCACCAAACGACGACGATAACGAGCAATATCTAAGTCCTGAATATTCTCGCCGTCAATTTTAATTGAACCCTGATTAGGTTCAAAATAGCGAAATAGTAGTTTAACCAAAGTAGACTTACCAGAACCAGAACGACCCACTAGAGCGACGGTTTGATAGGGTTCTACCAATAGATTAATATCCTGTAAAATCAAGCGCTGGGAATCGTAACCAAAGCTCAGATGTTGAAGTTCTAATTTGCCAGTAAACTTGTAAGGATTATCCGCCACAGTTTCGATCGCCAAACTAGCTGCATCGGCTCCCTCATCAAGCTGCATAAAGTCGTGCAATCTGCTCATGGAGGCATAACGACGGGCAAACACCTCTGCCAGTTGACTAATGGGTTCTAACTCAGCATAAGCCATACTGGAAACCGTCAGGGTGGTAATAAAGTGTCCGAGAGTAATTTCTCCTTTTACCGCAGACATCAGGGTAAAGAGCAAAATCAAAAAGACACAAGTTTGAATGACGGTACGTGACCAAGTAATGAGATTAACATAACCCCGATGGATACGATAGGTGACATATTTAAACTCTCGCTCAAAACGCTGTTGTTGTCGTTGATATTCCCGAGCCTCCATGGCAAAAGACTTGACGGTTTTAATATTGGTAATAATTTCTGAGGTGCGACTTTCGGTATTCTCCTGATGTTTTTCTAATAATTCTTCTTTGGCAATGATGATCCGTAAATGTTTAAGGGTGTAACTCAAAATCAAGACAAAAGAAGCGAGAAAAGCGATCGCAATTCTGTGATCAATCAATAAAATCAGCCCAAAGATCCCCAGAATTCGTGCCAGCTTAGGTATTAACTGCCCAGCAATTTCAGGATATGTCCAGGTATGATTTTCAATGCCTCGGGCGATCCGCCCCGCAATCCGTCCAGGATTATTCTCGTCGTAATAGCTTAGAGGTAGGGTCAGAATTTTGCCTACCACCTGACTAAAATGATCTCGTCTAGCTTTCAAGGCGATCGCCCAATGGTGCCACACTCCAATCCAAGGTTGAATTGGCGATCGCACTACCGTCACCAGAAAGATAATCCCGAGTAAAACACCCAGAGATAACCATTTGCCCCTCGGCAAATTGACCAAGTTCTGTATTACAGTAATAAAATCTGTCAAAGGTTGATCCAAAGGTTGTGCAGACAAGACATTGAGGATCTGTCCAATGCAGTAGGGAACTACCAGATCGATAATTTCAAACAAGCTCGAAGCAGTGATACTGAAAATTGCGATCGCTCGATACTTACTAAAATAGCCAACAATATTGCGCCAAGAAGACATACTAAAAAATGATGATTGATTACTCAAACCAGAGAGAAATTAACGCAGTGTTTCTGGTTTTTTGCTTAACTGATTAATCCACAGAGTGAAAAGCTGCTTAGATGAATATAGGGAGTTTCATCGAGTTTGATCGGCTGCTTAGAAATTAATTCCACATTCACACTAACTAATATACTCATGTCTTCTAACTCTATTCTAGCTATTCCTAACTTATATCGCTCAGTATTAGCCAATGGCATCACCCTGATAGTTGTGGAAAACCAAGCGGCAGATATTATTTCAGGTCGTTTCTTTTTCAAAGGAGCAGGCACAATTATTGAGCAGCCAGAGCAAGCAGGATTGGCTCATTTAGTCTCGTCAGTAATCACCAAAGGGACGGAAAATTTCTCTGCTTTAGAAATTGCCGAAAAAATCGAGTCCATCGGCGCGGGATTGGGGACAGATGCGACCACGGACTACTTCTCCCTGAGTTTAAAAACCGTCTCAGCAGATTTTCTACCGATGTTACAGCTCTTGGCAGAGATCGTGCGATCGCCAACTTTTCCTGCTGAGGAAGTAGAGTTAGAGCGCAAATTAACCCTACAAGCTATTCGCTCTCAAAAAGAACAGCCTTTCAACGTCGCCTTCGATCAACTCCGTCGCCAGATGTATCCTCAGCATCCTTATGGAGTTTCGGTCTTAGGTACAGAAGCTAGTGTCAACAATTTAACCCGTCAGCAGCTTCAGCAATATCATCAAACTTATTTTCGTCCCGACAATTTAATCATCAGTCTTTCAGGCAGGATTGATCAAGCCCAAGGCAAAGAGCTAATTGAAGGAGTTTTTGGTGACTGGTCAAAACCAGCAGAACCCATGCCCAATTTGCAGTTACAATCGCCAATCCTCAACCCTTCTCAACAAGAAATCATTCAAGATACTCAACAGTCCATTGTGATGTTGGGCTACCTAGGTACAAACGTAAATCTGGAAGAATACCCTGTTTTAAAACTAATCAATACTTATCTAGGCAGTGGACTTTCCAGTCGTTTGTTTGTGGAACTGCGAGAAAAACGGGGACTCGCCTATGACGTTTCGGCATTTTTCCCCACTCGATTAGATACCTCTCCCTTTATTACCTACATGGGAACCGCCCCCATCAACACCGAAATTGCGATCGAAGGTTTAAGCACTGAAGTAGAGAGATTAACCAAGGAGATGTTAAGTGAATCAGAAATCCAAGGGGCGAAGAACAAACTATTAGGACAATATGCGTTAGGCAAGCAGACCAACGGCGAGATTGCCCAAACCTATGGTTGGTACGAAGCTTTGGGATTAGGTGTAGAGTTTGATCACACTTTCCAAACCACAATTCCCCCCATTACTGCCGAACAAATACAGGAAGTAGCCCAGAAATATTTAAGTCAACCATATCTTTCCATTGTTAAACCTAAGTAATTCGGAGTTCGGAGTTCGCCCTAAAGGATTAGCTCCGCTTCGCTTCGCGTCGAGTTCGGAGTTCTGAGTTTTCAAGATTTTGACTGTAAATAGTAATTGGTGATTGGTAATTAATTAGTCTATTCGTTTCAATTCGTTTCCATATTTCAAAAGAGTTTGTATTCAAGCAAGTCAATCGTAGGGGCGAATGGACATTCGCCCTTCCAGATCAATGAAGCAAGGAAACTGTTTTTGGGGTGAAATACCTTTTATTCAGGTTTACATTTGATGAATTGATTATGACAGTTCTTAATTTTTGACACAATCAAAAGAGCTTGAATTTAATTAATATTTCTCATTTTATCTCTATTCTTCATCTGTTAATGCTCTATTTGCCTGCTTTTTTTGATCTCACTACAACTAGTTAAGAGAAATAGCGTAAAATAAACAGTTTAATTTAAATGTGTATCTACAAGCTTTATCTGTATTTTCACTTATTGAAAAAAGTCTATTTTAATCTGAAATTCAAAATATTTTAAAAACTGATTAGCATTCTCATTCTTTTTTTTATTGGCAATTTTCTTGATGCTACAAAGACTTTAAGATGATCATTATTTGCAGCTTCATATAATCTTGTTGACAATTTAATTATTACGTACACAATTGATAAAGAAACCTATATTTTTAGCCATTTTAAAGCCTGTTTACTGTAGTTAAAAATACTGATATTTATTAAAGAGTTTACTAGTAAGTTTCAGGCTCTTAATAGTAACTAGCTATGGCTAACAGATTAAATTTTATGTTGTAACGGGAAAATATTATGTCTAGCATTCTAAAAGTAACATATCTTGATCAATTGGACGAATTTGGAGTAGCTCAATCTAGTCAGATTAACACTGATACAATCGAGCTGAGGTCTCAGAATCTGAATGAAAGACTACAGGTCTCGATAACAGCAGGAGATCCTCCTGTTACTGCTCCTGTGATATTAACTGGGTCAGGTGACGATAGAATCTTGGCAACCGATAGTGAACTTGCTTTTGATTACGTTAATTCTGGCGCGGGAAACGATACCCTTGAAGGCCGTGCGGGAAACGATACCCTTGATGGTGGTGACGGCAACGATAAGCTTTATGGTGGCGATGGCACCGATAAACTTGACGGTAATGATGGAAACGATACCCTTGATGGTGGTGTCGGCAATGATTCTCTAAACGGTAGTGCTGGAGATGACTCCATCGTTGGTGGTGATGGCAACGACACAATAATCGGCGGTCCTGGCAAAGATACTGTTGATGCTGGTGCTGGAGACGATGTTCTCAACATCAGTACTGGTGACACCGTTACAAGTGGTACTGGAGCAGATAGAATTAACTTCGACTTAGCCGCAGGATTCGATCCTAGCAACCCACCCCGCATCAATGATTTTGTCTCAGGAGAAGATCAAATTGCAATTTTGGGGCAAGATGGTGCCAAGCTTAGTTATGACCCAATAACTAAGAAGCTTTTGCTAGACGGTCAAGCATTAATTCAGCTTGATGCAAATGTTGTTTTGAATCAAGGAGATCTAGTTACATCTACAGGCGTAGACATCCCGTTTGAAGCTACAGCTCCTGTAACCTATAAACTCTCAGGTACTGTCTACAACGACACTAACGCCCCTGATAAGAATGCTATTGAAGCTGCTGACACACCGATCGCAGGAGTAAAAGTCGAACTATTTAAAGCTGATGCTGCTGGCAAAATTGTAGGTGCTGCTATTGGCAGTGACACTACAGATGCCAAGGGTTTT
>JBJOPG010000208.1:0-9038 GCA_046050865.1 Cyanobacteriota bacterium | reverse complement strand
GGTTTTGACCAGCCTATCAGATTGCGCCACCTACCAGTATTCGAGCAACCAGTTTTTGTTGAATTGCGACCAAAACGTTATCAATGCCCTGATTGCAAAGGAAAGCCCACCACAACACAAAGATTGAGTTGGCATGAACTACGCAGTCCCAATACTAAACCCTACGAAAAATGGCTGTTACGTTTTTTGGTTAACTCGACAGTGGTCGATATCGCGAACAAGCTGGGAATTACTGAGTCAACAGTTACGGGAGTACTCGACCGTTGGGTAAAAACTAAGGTCAACTGGGAGCAATTTCCCAGAATTGAAATACTGGGAATCGATGAGATTGTTTTGAAAAGAGGACATCGAGATTATGTAGTTTTGATCACAACACCCTTGAAGGAGCAAGGAGTTGAAGTATTAGCCGTCCTGCCAGATCGTAAGAAAGAGACGGTGGCTAAATTCTTGGTCTCAATCCCAATTAAGCTGCGTAAAACTATTGAGCGGGTCTGTACGGATATGTACCTGGGATTTGTGAATGCCGCACGAGAGCAACTACCGCGCGCTCACATCATCATTGATCGCTTTCATGTAGCACGAGCTTATCGTCACTGTGCCGATCGAGTGCGACGAGTTGAACTCAAATTACTCAAACAGAATTTATCGAAAAAAGATTATGCTCAGATAAAAGGTGCGATGTGGGCTTTCCGCAAATCTCCCGAGCAGCTTAACGATGATGAATGGGAATTACTGCAAAGTCTGTTTGCTTACTCTCCCAAAATGAAAGAAGCATACATCTTAAGAGAAGAACTGACTGAGATCTTTGAACGCAAATATAACCCCAAGGGAGCTAAATGCGCGATTCGTGCTTGGTGTAAACGAGTACGCTCCTGTCAAATCTCCCAGTTTACAAGCTTCCTGAACACCATTGAAACCTGGCTCGAACCGATCGCCAACTATTTTCTGGAACGACTCACCAGTAGCTTTGTCGAAGGGTTTAACTCAACGACTCACACTCGATCTTCATGGTTATGAAAGATTTAGTCTTACTTGATCCCCACCACCATATCTAGTGTTTACCACGGGAATTCCAGAAGAGCCTAAAAAATTGCTAAAAGCAAAAAGAATTACCAAGGATTGCCAATCAGAGTAAATCCCGCCCAATAATAAGGATGAGAAAAGTCTTGAATTTGAGCTTCTGAAGTTATGTCTGCCAGGTCAACATCGATGTCTAAGCCTTTAATCTGGGAGTCTTTAACAAAAATTTTCTTTTGCAGCAAATTAACCTGAGCTTGTCTTAAGGCTGCCGACTTGATGGCAGTAGATTTCAACTGCTGATAAAAGTCCCCCATGAGTAGGACAGTGCCGACATCATCAATTAACCACAGACTAGCCAAAGCAGATTTTACCCCCGCCTGCATGGCTAACCCTGCAAAACCATATTCTGCATCTTCGTCTCCCAAAGCAGTTTGGCAAGCACTCAAAACTAATAAATCAACGGGAGGGAGTTTTAAATCTAACTCGTTAATTTGAGCTAAACTTAGACGGCGATCGCTAAACTGGATAAATGAATCTTCAGGGGAACCAGGATTAAACTCAGAGTGGGAAGCAATGTGAATAATTTCAAAGCCTTCTCTTTGGTGAGTATCAGTCAGATTTGCCACCGTAAAATCTTGATCGGTTATCTTACGCCCTTTCCACAACTTGGGCACAATAGTATTTAGCTCAATTTCCACACCAGGTAAAGCTGGTAAGTCAACAAATTTAGATGTTCCCATCGCCAAAACTTTTCGTTCTACTGGGGCTTGATAACTAGTATCTGTCAGGGTAAAAGCGGGAATCAGAGCCAGGTTGTATTTTTCGGCGACAAACTTGTCTCCATCATGTAGTGCTGCAAAAGGCAGAGAGCGCAGCTTGGGGCCAGTACAAAGCAATAGGGTATCGATGTTTTCGGCTGCTAAATAGGGGTCGAGAGGCTTAAAGATCCAATCGTAAATTAATCTGGCGGGAGGATAATACTTGAGAGAGGTGCGATCGCTCATTGCCACCCCTAATTCCTCAATTCTCTTGGTCAATCGGGCACGGTTTGCTCCAGGAATTTTTTTAATGACAAACTGTTTTTCAGGAGTAACTAAGATTAGTTCTAAAAAATCATCCGTTGGCATCACCCAAATAACCGCAGGAGAAATATTCGTCTGCTCTTGCACTTCCTGCAAACGCTCGGCAATTTGTTGAACCGATCCTTGACGAGGAAAATCGCGGTCAAAATATCCTTCGTAAGTGCTTTCCCATTTCGACTCCAAATTGGCAACCAAATCAGAAAATTGCCCTAGATCAACCAGTTCTGGTTCTGCTGTGGCAATCACTTGAGATGATAAAGCTGAAGATTTAAGCCCATAAGTCTGGGCAAAAACTAGGGAAACCGCAATTAATCCTGAGATTAGACAATATAACCAATGACGATCTAGCCAACTGAGACTTTTAAAAATTTTACTTAAAATTTTGCCCAACATAATACTTTTTCGCTTCAATATCATTGAGTTTTATTGATCTAGCTTACAAGTAGTGATGTCTGAATAATTAATTTTCCAGCCTAAAGTAACACTGCGGGTTGCCATAAATAGTGTTAGAGCCAGCCAGAGCAGATGATTAGTTTGCCAATACCAAGCAGAGATCGCCATAGGAGCAAAACCGATCACAGCAGCACTTAAAGTGGACTGTCGCAATATTTTTCCTGCGGTTAAGCCTAAGAAATAGCCATCCAGCATATAAGCGATCGCCCCAAATCCCAGCACAGGAAATAACCACCAGAGATAGTACTGAATTTGCAGAATTACTTCCGAGTGACTGGTCAATAAACCAAATAGGGGCAGGGGAAACAAGTTAAACACCACAGCAAAACCTAAGCCAGATAATAAACTGACACTACCCGCTAATTTTAATAACGGTAGCAGTTGGGCTTTTTTCCCTTGTCCCTGGAGATTCCCCGCCATACTTTCGGTAGCAAAGGCAACACCGTCAATAAAATAGGCTGCCAGAGTAACCACTTGTAATAACAGGGTATTCCCAGCTAAAGTCGTTGTGCCCATGGTGGCACTGAGGTTAGTAAATAGGGCAAAAGTAGACACTAGTGCCAGGGTACGGAGCAAAATATCTTTATTCAGGTCAAAAGCTGCCTTAAGAGCAGATAATTCCCAGATTTCCTTGCTTAATCTCATCAGATTTCCCTTTCCTTCCCCAAATATTTCCCTACCTCTAAGTTCGTGGTAGACCAAAATCAAGCCCATAATTAGGGTGATTACCTGACTCAGGGCTGTTGCTGCTCCTGCCCCTGCACTTGAATATTCCCAGCGCACCACAAATAAATAATCCAGTACAATATTGGCGCCACTATTGACCACCGAAATCAGCAACACTTCTTTTCCTTGTTCTCTCCCCAACCACCAACCAAATAAGACAAAGTTGAGTAAAGTGGCGGGCGCCCCCCAAATCAAGGCGTTGTAGTAAGATCTCCCTGCTTGAAGTACTTCAGGATCAGCTTGCAGCAAGGTAAAACCAATTTCTCTCAAGGGTTGTTGGAGAGCGAGAATAATTGTTCCAATGACTAAAGCGATCGCACCATGGCGCAACAAAATAAGTAGCTCAACCTGGGTATCTCCTCTGCCTCTCGCTTGGGCGGTTAAGCCCGTGGTACCCATACGGAGAAAACCAAAAGTCCAATAAATATAGTTAAACAACACTGTGGCGATCGCTACCCCTGCTAAGTGCCGAATTTCCGTCAAGTGACCCAAAAATGCCACATCCACTAAACTAGCCAAGGGTACCATCAGATTAGAAATGACATTGACGATCGCTAAACGCCAAAAGCGCCTTCGATGATCCACTGTTGAAGAGTCTTGATTCAATAGCTTTCCCTAATTAAACCTGGTAAATAAATAGCTCTTAGCTAATAGCTAAGAGCTAATAAAAACGACAATACAATAGGCAGCGTTATAAAGCTCAACAAAGTAGAAGTAACAATTGCCCTGGCGACTAAATCTTGATCACCTCCAAACTCACTGACAATTACAAAAGAACCGACCGCAGTGGGCATGGCACTTTCTAACACGAGAATCTGTAAATTAAGGGTTTCTAATTGCAGAAGTCTGCCAATTACATAGGCAATGATGGGGGCACAGGTCAAACGGGCGATCGCTAACATGATTTCAATGATTCCTGGTCGAAAACGAGTTTGGGATAGTTGCATTCCCAGTAAAATCAAAGCAATGGGAATATCCGCTGCCCCCAACTGCTGAAGACCTTTATCTAGTCCCCAAGGGATTTTTAGCGACCAGAAATGTAGGCTTAAACCCAATAAAAAAGCCCATAAAAGGGGTAGCTTCAGAGTCAATTTCAACCCTTCGATGATCCCCTTGCCTCGAATCATCGCGGGACCAAAGCAAAACATCAAAAAAGCAGAACCCAGCATGTAGATGATTGCCCGATCCAATCCTGCTGTCCCCAAAGCAAAAGTTGCCACGGGTAAACCCATATTGCCATTGTTAGGAAACATCACCACAGCGGTAATGGCTCGACTCAGAGGATCAGGAAAACTCAAGAGACGATTAACCAGGGTCACAATAGCATAGATACTGAGGGAGGTTAAACCAAAGCCAACTAATAGTTTTGTCGAACTGTCGAAGGACAACTCGGTGCGATATAAACTATCAATTACTAAGGTGGGTGATAAGACGTAGAGAGATAGCTGAGATAAGGTTGAACGCTGAAGAGAAAGAGTTCGCCCGACAACAAAGCCAATCAAAATAATCAAGCCCACAGGAAGAACAGCAGGTAGCAAAGTCGTCATGGGATGTAAAAATTATCCTATCAACTAAGTTTATATATTTTATTTGGGATCGATCTAATCTTTTTAGAACACCTCAAAATCATATCTGTCAAGGTACCTAATATTTTCTTTATAGTTGTTCCCCGTCCCAGGACTCCCCAAGAGGTCATTTATTTTGTTATGGTGTTTGTAACAATTAGAAACATTCCTTCGCCAACCCCTGACCAATATGGTTGTGACTGATACTTTCAAACCCACCGCACAGGATACTAGATACTTAAGAAGTGTCTGGGAAACAATCGACGCGGCTAGTTGCCCTCTTGCTTACAACTTCCATCTACATACCATTGCCTCTGATGGCAAACTCACTCCAGTAGATTTAGTGCAGCAGGCGATCGCCATCGGACTCAAGGGTTTAGCAATTACGGATCATCATTCTGTGGAGGGTTTTCGTCAGGCGAAATCCTATCTTAACAGCCTCGACTCTGAGGAACAAAACCTACCGCAGTTATGGACAGGGACAGAAATCACCTCCAAATTGTTGGAAGTGGAAGTACATATCTTAGGCTACGGTTTTAACCCAGAGCATCCTGCGATCAGTCCCTATCTACAGGGAGATAGACCCATCGGCAAAGCTGCTCAAGCGGAACAGGTAATTGAGAGTATTCATCAAGCTGGAGGCTTGGCGGTTTTAGCTCATCCAGAGCGCTATCGTCGCTCGGCAAGCCAACTAATTCCTGTGGCTGCGGAATTCAACATCGATGGGGTGGAAACTTACTATGCCTATAATAATCCTCCAGTTTGGCAACCTAGCCCAGGAAAAACCGAACTGGTTAAGGATCTAGCGGTAAAACATCATCTTTATAGTACCTGTGGGACTGATACCCACGGTCTTAATATTCTCCAAAGGCTTTAGTTTGTAATATCGCGATCGCCTAACAAATAAAGCTAAACCTCACCTATACTAAATCTCGTGGTTGCGTTGCAAAAACTGAGATCAAGCAGTCAGGTTAATGTTATGCTTAATCTTCATAGGGATTAACCTGAAGGAAAATCAGCACTTTGTTAATCAATATTCAATTGCCCATCAATGTAGAAATTCTCCACGGTCAAGATCAAACACTAAGCTTGGCAGGAATGACTTGGGCTGAATATGAGAAATTTGATTCAGAAGAATATTTAGGTTATCGAGTTTCCTATTTCAACGGAGTAATTACTTTAGTGTCTCCCAGCAAAAATCACGAAAGGATTGCTGCCACAATTGCTATTCTCGTGATCGCTTATTGTCGAAAACTAAACTTACTTTATTTCCCCATGAGATCCACCAGGTTGAGCAATAAACCTGATGCGGGAAAAGAGCCAGATGTCAGTTTTGCTTTCGGTACAGATAAGGAGCTTCCAGATTTAGCGATCGAAGTTATTTTTTCTAGCGGTGGGATTGATGATCTTAAAAAGTATCAATCTATTGGCATTAAAGAAGTATGGTTTTGGCAAGATCATAAAATTGTTTTCTATCAATTAAATCCCAATGGTTATACAGAGATATCCACTAGTATCGCTTTGCCCAACTTAGCTGCTGATACTTTGGCATCTTTTGTGAATCGAGGGTTTACTGAAAGTCCTTTAACTATCGAGTCAGATTTTATCAACCAGATAGAAAACAATTAACCAGATCGAATATATAAAAATAAATAATTAAATAATGAATTTCCTGCTCCAGCCTGGCCCAATACTCCGCCGTTTTGTCGGCATCATCGCTAATTTAAAACTAGCAATTGTTTTGTTATTGGCGATCGCCGTGGTGAGTATTTCAGGAACGGTCATTGAACAGGCAGAAACCCTATCTTTCTACCAAGAAAATTATCCTAAATCTCCTGCTCTCTATGGTTTTTTGACTTGGAAAGTGATTCTCGCTTGGGGACTCAATCATGCCTATAGTACCTGGTGGTATCTTTCCCTGCTAATTTTGTTTGGTGCTAGTTTAACCGCCTGTACTTTCACCCGTCAGCTCCCCGCCCTCAAGGCTGCCCGTAAATGGAAGTATTATCAAAAGTCCAAGCAGTTTGAAAAACTCGCCCTAAGTGCAGAATTAGAGAGGGGTTCAATAAAATCTTTAATTCCCCTGCTGAAACAGCAAAACTATCAAGTCTGGCAACAGGATAATACCTTGTATGCCCGTAAAGGAATTATTGGACGGATTGGCCCCATTATTGTTCATGCGGGGATGTTGATTGTCTTGGCTGGGGGGATGTGGGGAATTTTCACAGGTTTTTTTGCCCAAGAAATGGTTGCGAGTGGTGCGACCTTTAACATCAAAAATATTATTGAATTAGGGCCATTTGGAGCAAATCAGCTTCCTTCAGATTGGTCAGTTAAAGTAAATCGCTTTTGGATTGACTACACGGAGAACGGCGACATTGATCAGTTCTATTCCGATCTTTCCGTGGTGAGCGATCGCGGTGAGGAATTAAAACGAGAAACAATCCATGTTAATAAACCTTTGCGGTATGACGGCGTTACCTTTTATCAAACCAACTGGAGTATTGCGGCGGCTCAAGTTCAGTTAAATAATAGCCCGATTTTCCAACTACCTGTGGCGAAGCTAGACACCCTAGGAGCGGGTAATATCTGGGGGACTTGGATTCCCACTAAGCCCGATATGAGTACAGGGGTTTCGATGCTGATTAAAGACTTACAGGGAACAGCACTGATTTATAATCAGCAAGGAGATCTAACCAGCGCCATTCGCCTGGGTCAAAGTGTCGATATTGATGGCATCAAGATTAAGCTGATTGATATTATCGGCAGCACTGGTTTACAGATTAAAGCCGATCCTGGAGTGCCGATTGTTTATACAGGTTTTGCTTTATTAATGATTGGGGTGGTGATGAGCTACTTTTCCCATTCGCAAATCTGGGCATTGGAACAAGATCACAGCTTTTACTTTGGGGCAAAAACCAATCGAGCGCAAGTCAGCTTTGAACGCGAAATATTAGGGGTAATCGATGCCTTAAATGAGCAAGCGATCGCAGTTGATCTGCCTGAATCTAGGGAATCTTTAAAGGTTTGATGTGAATTAACTTGCGTTCTAATTAGTTGTTTTTTAGCTCTAGGCTCTAAGCTTTGAGCTTTAAGCCTTTTAAAGGCGATCGCTATTTATTACCTGACATCAAACAAAACAACCAGAAATGAATAGTTTTAAGTAAGTTAACGCTTAGTGTGAATTAGCTTCGTTTAAATGAACTAGTCCGCAGCTTTAAGCCTTAAGCTCTCAATACGTAAATTTCAATTTAGCTATACAGTAAATAATTATGCAGTCAACCACACGTTCATGCAAATATTGGCTTCCAGTCTATGACCGCTCGAATTGACATTTGGTACCAGACCTCAGATTCTGATATACAGATTCACCGTTCGTTTAACCTAGAAACATATTTCGACTCACTCGAAGAGGGTGAAACCTTCACTGAACATGGAATACCCCGATTTAATTTTACGTGGCAATACATTGATGTTCCGCCAGACCAACTTGTATGGTCAATCGAACGTCGAACTGGAACCAGTGACGATACAACATTCTCGACGCAGTACTTCGACGGCGGAAAAAGTTGGGTCAACCATCGAACCGATCCATCTGGCTACGAAGAATTGATCCACGCAATTGATCTTGGCGAATCCTACTTGACACTGCGATCAGCAAAACAACCTAACGGGCGGTGGCTTGCCCATACTGCCCTGATAAGCGATTCAAAAACTGATACAACCTTGTACACGTTTCCCGAAGGAACATTCAGCCTTGCGGCAACACTTAGCTTACGACTTGCAAAAATCGCCAATGGTGACTGATGATTAGTGATGCTCCATAACAGCAATGTTGATGCATACTTATCGCTTGCGATCGCAAGTTATGAAAATAGATCAATAAACCCTTTCCCTTTCCCTTTTTTAAATCTGCTCATGTTAGTGTTAATTTCCCCTGCCAAAACCCTTGATTTTGAGACACCCAGCCCGATCAAAAGTTTTTCTCAACCAGATTTTTTAGCGGATACAGAAAAGCTAGTTAAACAACTAAGACAGCTATCCCCAGCCGAAATCTCGGCTCTGATGAAGATTAACAATAAGTTAGGAGAGCTAAACGCCGATCGCTTTGGTACTTGGCAACCTACTTTTGATGACACCAACGCCAAACAAGCTTTATTGGCGTTTCAGGGGGATGTGTATCAGGGAATGG